>NZ_JANLOG010000046.1:0-249837 GCF_025466205.1 Pseudomonas sp. 13B_3.2_Bac1 | reverse complement strand
TTATAATGGCTGGTAAACTGCCAATGCGGCGAGTAACTATCAGCATCAATCGACTTTAGCAAGAAGCACTCAGTCTTTTGCGTACAGCGATGACTGGGTTCCATTCCTGGCACGGTTCCAGATTTGGTCGTCGGTTAGGCTTGTTTCGATGAGTTCAACTGGCACACCTGAGTTGTCGATCACTGCTACCTTATAGTCGTCGATGGGTTCGTAGGGGCCGAGAATCAATGTGTGACCAGCCACTGCCAAATCGAGATTACTGACTCGATAAGCGACATGAGGCACTGTCTTCAATAAATGGTGCAGAGGGGAATCATCTGTAAAGCGGTGCCACTGAACCGGTAGTGGACCTGTCAGATCGTCACTGGTCCACATACCCACCCTCGCCGCATAACGCTCCCCTTCTCTCATTTTGTCGGTTGGAATTCCAACGTGGTGTAGAGAATAGATCACCCCTTCACGTTTCACTTTCTTATACTCCTGATAAACAGTCTTGTTAAAGCATACATCGAAACCATTCACCGTTAATCGAACATCGTGTAGCGCGAATCTGCCATTCGCCGCTTCAGCTTGATGCTCGTGAAACTGCGGTGCAGTTGTTGATGGCTTTGAATTTACCCCGTCAATGGCAACCAATTCTCTCTGAATAATCCCAATTCCAGGCACAGCACCATGAACGGGCGGCAGACGCCTTGGAATGAATGCGGTTCAGATAGCCGTAACCTTAGATCTTCAGGAGGTTGCAGGATGGCGAGCCGGTCGGCCAAACTTAGCCAGCTTCGCCTGCGCACTACGCCGCCCGCCGCTCTTTTCTACGATGGGTATTGCTCTGGAAGGGTGGCCAGTAGCACCACGGGATTTGCTCATACTCCGCGCCAGCCTTTTTCGGCTAATGTGAAAGGGGCCTTTGCCTGATTCACTTCCCTGAATGCTGGAGTCTGACAATGAAAACCATCGTTTCCATGCTGTCGATTGCTCTGTTGGGTCTGGTGCTTGGCGCCTGTGTCGCTGTCGGTGCGTCAAGCGGCGGCGCCGGTGAAATGGAAATACGCTCGGGTAAAATCGAGCAGATCAACCAAACCCAGATGCAGACCAATCACGACAGCGGCGTCGGCGCAATCTTGGGCGGTATCGGCGGACTTGGGCTAGGCAGCCTGATCGGACGAGGCACCGGTCGCGATGTGGCAATGCTCGCTGGCGCACTCGCTGGTGCGGCAGGCGGTAATTACGAGGAAAAACGCCAATATGACCAGCCCGTCGATGCCCAGCAGATCATCGTCAGAACCAACAGCGGCGTATTGGTCTCGGTGACTCAACCGATCAATCCATCGTTGGCAAAAGGCATGAATGTGTATGTCGAAGGCGCCGGCAGCCAGGCACGGGTAGTTGCGCAGCACTAATTGCACGCGTACAAGCGGCCCGGATGCAGAGCGCCTCCGCATCCGGGCATCAATCAATAGCGCTCATGCTCGTTCGCAACATCCGCTGCCAGACGAAGTTCATCATTGGCCTGCGCCAGCAACTCCTTGGCCCGAGCCGCATGGCCGCCAAGTCGTGAGTTGTTGTCGAACTGTGCCGTGCCAATCAGTTGCCACGCTTGAACAATGTGTTCCTGAGCGGCCCGCAAGTTACCGTGCCGCCCGCCGATGTCGACAAATGGCTGCTCGGCCTGACTGACGCAACCATAAATGAACGATGAGCAAACAACGCTGCAGATGAGAAGCTGCTTCCTGGTCATTGACTTCGCCCTCTAAAAAAACGAGAGTTCGTTCAGCCGTTGAAGTTTAGTTCAGTCCGAAAACCTGACAGGTTGAGCGGGTGGGTTTCGCAACTTGCGCAGCTGAAGTCCTCATCTACACTGCGAAAATTGTGCAAAACGTTTCAAAGCCACGTAAACCGCGGCGTGTACGGTATCGGCCACCCGGTGCCGGCAACGAAGAGGCGAATTACGTTGTAGTTCTTCGACAGGCAACCGAAGGTCGCGATCATGCTTAAAGCTTTCGCCGTCCGCGCTTTTGCACGTTATGCCGGTGTCGCGGTTTTCGCGCTGACCGGTTGCGTCACTCAACCGCCCACAGAGCCTTCCTCACCGCCACTGCGCGACAATCCCGAGTTCACCTACGATGCCAGCGGCGTGACCCACGCGATGCTCACGGCTGCCGAACAGCAGGTCAATGTCGGCAACGAGCGCTACGTATCCTTGGTGTTCAACGGTGACTACGACTCGCCGCTGATTCGCACGCGACCCGGCGGCGTCATGTCGATTCGACTCGATAACCAAATGGATGAAATCACCAATATTCACTTCCATGGCATGACCGTGTCGCCTCTGGACGAAGGCGACAATATCTTCCGCATGACCCAGCCGCATACCGTTTCGCAGTACGACGTCAAACTTCCGAAAGACCACAGTCCCGGCGCCTACTGGTATCACAGCCATTTCCACGGCGGCGCGCAGCGTCAGGTCTCGGCAGGAATTGCCGGGCCGATTCTGGTCGACGGCATGCTCGATCCGTTTCCCGAACTCAAGGGCATCAAGGAGCGCGTGCTGGTCCTGCGCAACTTCCAGAAAACCCTGACCGGCAAGGTCGCCAGCGAAATCATCACCAGCGCGCCGTCGATTCGCACCATCAATGGTCAGGAGGTGCCGACCATCGACATCAAACCCGGCGAAACCCAGCTCTGGCATTTCATCAATATCGCCGCCAACCAATATTTCCGCATCCGCATCGATGGGCAGTCGATGCAGATTCTCTCGCGGGATGGGAACACCGTAACCCGCCGGGTTGACGATGATCAGGTACTGATCGGGCCGTCGGCGCGCTTCAGTGTGTTGGTGGTCGGCCCCGCCGCCGGCACCCACGATGTGGTGATGGAAGCGGCCAACACCGGACCTGCCGGCGACAGTTACCCCGCCACCCGACTGGCGATCCTGCGCTCCAGCGGCGACCCCGTGGCCACGCGGCAGATCACCAGCCCCTACCCGCCCGCCGAGGACTTCAGCACGGAATCGGTGAACAAGACCCGGCAATTTGTATTTCAGGATTCCGCCACCGACCCGACCGCGTTCCTGATCAATGGCACCCGCTTCGAACTGGACAAGGTCAATACCACCGTCAAGCTGGGTGATGTAGAAGAGTGGCGGCTGCTCAATCCGTCTCAGGAACTGCATCAGTTCCACATCCATCAGGTGGATTTTCAGGTCACTGAAATCAATGGCAAGCCCGTGCCGTTCAGTGGCTACCGCGACAATATATTCATCCCGGCGACCGGCTCGATCACCATCCGGATTCCGTTTCGCGACCCTGTGATCCTCGGCAAATTCGTCTACCACTGCCACATCCTCGAACACGAGGACGGCGGGATGATGCAGGCGATTCAGGTGGTCAGGCCCGAAGACTACGAGCAAGCCGTCAAGCTTGAGCCGTTAGGAGGCCTCTACGGTGAAAACAACCAGTTGTGCGCCTTCCTGCGCAACACCGGACAGAGCCCGAAAACGTCCAGCCCGCTGATCAAGCCACAGATCAAGTAGAGGGGCCGCCATGAGCAATTATCGCTTGGCAGTGTTGTTGCTGGGTTCGGTGTGCGCCGCCGAGTCGGTGCTGGCTGATGACGGGCAATACCCCAACGTTGGCATGGACTACGACGCAACCTTCCAGTTCGATCATGTGCATGCCGACACTCCGCAAGGTGGCAATCGCAACAGCTCTGATGCCTACCCGGACATCAACAGCACCTTCTACTTTCGTTTCAGCCGCGACCAGCAGATTCAGCTGTCCACCGAGATCAACCCGATCGACCCGCCGAAGCCCGGTCAGAAGCGCTTCTTCGACGATGTTGGACTGGTGGTCAACGACCTCAACTATTACCAGAACAACGCCAATTCAGCGTTTATGGTCGGCAAATACCATGTGCCCTTCGGACGTGCGGCGGATACCGCGCCGGGGCTGTACACCGAGGACTTCGTCGCCACTTATGATCTGGACGGAATGCTCGGCGGCACGGTGGCCTACCGTTACTTCGATCAGACACTGGGCATGATCGAACCGAATGTCAGTGTCTACACCGCTGATAATTCATTTCTCGGTCGCCCTTATTTTCGCCATGGCGAGAAACTCCAACGCTCCGACGGTGGACCGTCCAACACCGGCAAACTCGACTCCTATGCGCTGACCGTGAACTGGCTGGCGATTCCGGCGATTCCTTTCCTGGAAATGCAGGTCGGTTATATGGCTAACAAGCAAGGGGAGGACGTTCCGCAAAACGGTAATGCAGCCGACGAAACGATCAAGGTCGCCTCTGCGCGTTACATCTGGGCCTACGCGCCCAGCACCGATCTGGAGCCAACGCTGGCCGGGCATTACTTCGATATTGTGCCCTTCGTCGAATTCGCCGACGTGCATAACGAGGACGCTATTCAGGGTAACGACACACGCTACCTGACCACCTCGCTGACTTTCGATTTCGGCGACTGGGCGGTCGGCGCGACTCGCACCGATAAGCAACGCCAGTCTACCGGTGGTGCCGATCATCAGGATTACCTCAACGAGTTGAGCGTGACCTACAACATTACCGGGCAGATCAAGTTGGGCGTGTCTGCCGGCACGCAGAAAGAGGACGGCCAGGTGTCGGACTTGATCGGCCTGGCACTGACATACTCGGGAGGTTATTGACTGATGTGGTTGAAAACGATCGCCGCAACACTGGTGTTGATTGCCTGGACAGCGAGTGCCTCGGTCACGCCGCGTGACGATGTCGGTGGGCCTTTCCAGTTGACCAACCAGAACGGCCAGCGCGTGACCGAGCGCAGTTTCGGTCAGCCGACACTGCTGTATTTCGGCTTCATGACCTGCCCGGCCATTTGTCCTACCGATCTTGCGAAAATGGCCCGCATCAGCCGACAACTGCAACAGGAGCAAGGCATCAAGGTGCGGCCGGTCTTCGTCACCATCGACCCGGAACGCGACACGCCAAAGAAGCTCAAGGCATACCTGCAGTACTTCGCCAGCGACTTTGTCGGCCTGACCGGTTCGGCGCAAGACATCACCCGCATTACCGATCTCTATCACGTTTACTACAAAAAAGTGCCCTACGGCGACAAACCCGGGGAGTACATGATGGATCACTCGACCATTCTGTTCCTGCTCGACAGCCAGGGCCGCTACCTCAAGCATTTTGGTCGGGGGACGGACGAAAAGGAAATCAAACGGCAAGTCATTACTGCGCTGGCAGATGCATCGAATTGATTAATGAGCAATGGCCAGAGGGACCGGCCGCGTTGTTTTTTGTCGGCTTCCAACTCCTGCGAGGGAAAATGCCATGAACGAACCCAAAAAACCAGTCGGTTTAAACGAAGACATCTGCGTTCATATCTTTGCGGCGTCAGCCGCCATGGTCGGTGTATGCATTACGGTTATCGGGATTTTTCAAGTGGTCACGACGTTACGAAAAGAGGGCACGATCGGCGATGACTTGCTCGCGATCAACGCCATTTTTTACTTGATTACCACCCTTCTTTCGTACTGGGCCTTGCGCACTCAACAGTTGAGCCGCAATCATTTATTGGAACAGATTATCGACGGTCTTTTCCTCTTCGCCCTGACCTGCACGACGTTTATCGCCGGCTTTATCACGTGGGCTCTCACCTTTACGGCATGACAGTAAAACGTTTCAGACTGTCTCGGCCAAAAGCGAGATGACGATCCCATTCTGAGGTGATTATCAAATGACCAATACCCCCACCGTCATCCAGTATGTGCTCTCCAGGCTGGCCGAACTCAGTAATACTGATGTCTTTGAATAGATGGATTTAAATCAAGGCGGAATACTTTATGCGGCCGAAGGCTGGCATCAAGAGCTAGATCCGGGTAAAGAAAATCTGATTTCGGATCATGATGGAACCCAAGACGCGTAGCTGTTTGTGCTGAGCGAATATTGGGCTGAGAGATGATTGCCAGGATTTGACCCGCCGCTACATCTTGGCAGCATCCATCCAGCACCAGGCGCATGGCTTCAGATGCATATCCTGCACCCCACGCAGCTCTGCGAAAACGCCACACAGCTTCAACGGCAGGTGCAACTGGCAGCGTCGAACGGACTGGTTGTAATCCCGCCAGACCAAGAAACGCCCCAGCAACGTCCGCGACGTGGAACACACCCCACCTATTGGCAGCCATGCATTCCCGGTACCTCAATATGGACGCGGCACTGCCCTCCACTAATGCCGGTCCGCCCAACAACCCATTCACTTCAGGCTCAGAATTCATCGAGATCAGCGAGGACAGATCCTCATGTGACCAAGCTCTCAATACGAGACGAGGGCTACGCAGAATTAAGGTCGGTATTTTTAACCCAATATCGTTCAAGGACACGTTGAAGACCATTCAATACAAAAGGAATCGTCAGATATTCTACCAGCCCCATGCTGGCTGATACTCGATGGCATCACATTCGCAAAATCTTGCATCGGGCCGCTTGGGGGCGAAAGCCGCCCCTCGTCACGGAGAGCTTTCGGCCAGCAACGGCAGTTCGCCGGGCCCGCAAGGCTGGTTTAGTTCGGCTGTGACCGAGGACAGAAGCTGCTCTTTTTCCAATAGCGGGGATACACCTTCCACGAACTGCTCGATCCGCTCGTTCGTGGCGTTGTCCGCGTCATAGAAATAAGCAATCTGCGTATTTTTCATGCCGCTATATCCGAAGACCCCTTCCACGATTTGATTCTGAATCGCCTGTGCATAGCCATGGCGTTCATAGCCACTCTCATTGCCGGCCGCCGTTGCGACAAGCAGGACAGGAATGTCGCGCATGATGCCAATAACCCTCCCCTTCTCATCGACGCTATAAGCCCAACCAACGTTAAAGACACGTTCCAACCATCCCTTGAGCATCGAGGGGACAGACCACCAATAAACCGGAAATACGAACACGAGCATGTCAGCCTGATGAACCCGCGCTTGTTCACGCGTGATCTCAGGTGCAATATCACCGGCCCCGCGGTAGAGCATTACATCCCCCGCAGTCATTGCGGGCGAAAAACCTTCCGCATGAAGGTCCGCGATCTCTACTTCGATGTCCTGCCTGACAAGGACTTCGCCGATATGATCGGCAATAGCATGGCTGAGGGAGCCTGGAACGGGATGAGTGACAATGACAAGCGCTTTTCGAACCTGATTATTCATAAGTGCCCTATAAAAGAATAAATTGAATTCAACATTGGTAATTTCACCATAAGCCCCGACTATACAAGCAGATATCAGACTGCCTCTTTAGCAACGCGCGCATTAGCTTCTTCCGCCTCGCCTGAAGACTTACTCTCCCCCTGAGAAACATCAGGTTTGTCTGTTTCAGTAGCCTTTTGATTCTGCACCCGTACTTCAGGCTCATTAAACCGCAGCTTATTACGTTCATGGTGCCGTTGAAGCGCCTCCGCACCATCTGCAGCAAAACCAGCGACATGGATAACAGCCAGAGAGGCGATGACAAACACTTTCAGAACGATGTTCATAAACTTTTCCCAGACTATTTTTAACTTGGCTAGTTGATATATAGGTCTGTCATATGAAGACCGCCGGCCAAGGCTGCGCAGTTTACTCGAGCGTAAGATCGATATAATCTAGCTAAAATCGGATTGATATTACGAGAACTCGGACAATGGCGCTGGATCGACTGGAAGCAATGCGGGCATTCTGCAGGATCGTCGAGATAGGGAGCTTCGGCGGCGCCGCCGAGTCGTTGGGGCTAGCGAAAACGACCGTTTCGGGACAAATCCAGACCCTGGAATTGCTGCTGGGAATCAAGCTGCTGCACCGTACCACCAGAAAGGTCTCCCCCACTACTGAAGGAGCTGCGTACTACCTGCGTGCCAGAGCCGTTCTAGAAGATGTTGATGATCTGGAGGCTTCCGTTTCGTTGAGCCGCAGCGCTGCGCGTGGCCGGGTGCACATTGAAATGCCAGCAGCGGTAGGCTTGCTTTTAGTTGTACCGGCACTGCGTGAATTTACCGTGCAATACCCCAATATCCATCTGGATATCGGCTGTAGCGATCGGGTAGTGGATCTAGTAGAGGAGGGAATTGATTGCGCGATCAGAGGCGGCGTCGTAACGGACCCAAACCTGGTCTGCAAGATCATCGGGCAAGTTCAACTGGCACTCTGTGCTTCTCCTCACTATTTGCGAGAAGCCCCCAGCCTTTCAGCGCCGGACGATTTATTCCAACATCGTAATTTGGGCTACAGATTTTCCGCTAACAACCGACGGTACCTTCCCACCATGTTTCGTGATGACGAAGCATTCAACCTGGATGTACCGGTGTCGATGTACTTTAACAACGGCAGCGCCTATACCGCGGCTACGGTTGCCGGACTGGGAATCGCTTTCGTACCGCGGGCGGAAGCACAACCGCTCATTGACCAGGGGCTATTGACCGAGGTTCTACCGGATTGGAGGTTAGAGGCGATTACCCTTTCACTGGTCTATCCGTATACTCGGCACTTGTCCGCTCGCGTCAGAGCGGTCACCGATTGGGTGAGTGATTTGATGCACCGGAATCAATTCTGGAAGAATGATTAAGCGGCTTACTTTAAACGCTGCCCGCCTATTGCGAAGCAGCGCATTGCGATAAGTTACATAACACTTGCTTAAAGCAGGTGCAGCGGACAGCTTCAGCGCGGGGTCATACACATGCAACGCGCCGATCTTCAGGGTACCTTTTTGCGAGCGAATGAGCGCTTTACCGGTGGCCAAGCAACATTGTTGGAAACATCCAGTACTGCCAACATGTGCGACGTCTGCGATAATGCCGACCACAGCGGCGCGAAGGCATATCGAGTGCTCGTGCCCACATCCGCTACTTGGGTTTGGAGGACTTCATGCGTGACATTATTGACGGCTTTCTGCGCTTTCAGCGCGAGGTTTATCCGCAACGCGTCGAGCTGTTCAAGCAGCTCGCGACGGCACAAAATCCGAAGGCGTTGTTCGTCACCTGTTCAGACAGTCGTGTTGTGCCGGAACTCCTTACGCAGCGTGAACCCGGTGAACTGTTCGTGATTCGCAACGCCGGCAACATTGTGCCGTCTTATGGCCCTGAACCGGGCGGTGTGTCGGCTACCGTCGAATATGCGGTCGCCGTGCTTGGCGTACAGGACATTGTGATCTGCGGCCATTCGGACTGCGGGGCGATGGGCGCGATTTCACGCTGCACGTGCCTGGATCACCTTCCGGCAGTTGCTAATTGGTTACGTCACGCGGACGCCGCGAAAGCGATTAACGCGGCGCACGAGTTCGACACGCCCCGCGCAAAGCTCGACGGCCTCGTGCGCGAAAACGTGATCGCGCAACTGGCGAACCTGCGCACACATCCATCCGTGGCCCTCGCGCTCGAGCAAGGGCGCATGAATCTGCACGGCTGGGTTTACGACATCGAGGCGGGATGCATCGATGCACTTGATGGCGCGACACGACAATTCGTTCCACTTGCTGATTCGCCGACCACCGTTGCGATTGCAGCGCGTAACGGCAGACAGATGTGATAGTGGGCGTCTCCCAAGGTCGCAACAGCCCATCAATCCGCGACAGCAACTTGATTTCGTCCATACGACTTGGCTTTGTACAGCGCTCTGTCTGCATTGTTCATCAAGCTAGAAAGGCTTTCTTCGTTAAAGTCCGATGACGCTACGCCAAGGCTGGCGGTTATGCGATCAGCTGGCTCAGCCTTGAGTCTGGAGATGGCCTGGATCAGTTCCTGGGCAATGCTCATGGCGACGTCCAGTGTGGTGTCAGGAAGCAAAATAGCGAACTCCTCGCCTCCCAGTCGACCATGAACATCGGTTTCACGGATAGATGCAGTGATCACCGCCCCCACCTGACGCAGCACCTGATCCCCCACCTGGTGACCGTAAGAGTCGTTGATGTGCTTGAAGTGATCCATATCGAGCATGACTGCGCACAGCACGGAACCCTTGCTTTTGCATTCACGGTAAAGCTGATCAGCATCATCGAAAAACGCACGGCGATTCTTCAGGCCGGTCAGCTCATCGGTTCTGGCGGCTCTGACAGAAAGCCGGTTTTCCCGCTCCAACTCTCGGGTCAAGCGAAATGCAGTTTCCAGGGCATCGGACATCTTGCGCGTGGCGCTGGCTACAAACGATGCGAACACAAAAACCGCGAGCGCCATGCCGACCTGCAACGTTGACGGTTGAAACAGCAGCCATATGGAGCACGGCAACAAAACCAGTCCGATGGAGACCATCGTCATGTTCCTGTAAGCCGAGTAACACGACACCGCACTGACAGACATACCGACAGTGAAGAGCATGACCACCGCCTGAGCCAACAGGTCGTCGACCGGTATGACCGCGAGTGCGCCCGCCCCCCATATCCCTGCAGACAACATAAGCGTGCACCAGTATCTGCGCTCCCAACGCTGTGGCGTGCGTTCACGGACGTGGCTATGAAAATAGCCAATGAACATTGAGATACGCAGCAACGTCGACAGCGTTAATACCGCTATCCAACCGATAACCACACCGTGATCAAACCGATCCCAACACAGCCAGCAAAGAAGGATTGCCGCCATGTAACTGCCGAAAACGGCAGCGCCGGATTGCCGAAATAACTGCTGCAAGCGATCGGTTCGAACTTGTTCGGCTATTTCCGAGCCCTGATCACTTCTTAGCTCAAGATCATCCATTGAGTCCGCCTGAACATGATGAATCGACAGGACAAATTGTGGCACCTCGCCACCAGCGCAAACAATCGAGAACCTGCAAATCCTGCGATCTTTACCTGAAGCATCGGTGGCGGCCAAGGTTCGGCGTCAGAGATTCAGTATAGGGAGAGAACCAAGGGCCGCCCTCCTCGCCAGTCGACTGGCGTCACCACTGCCATGAATTCGATCGCGATGGCGACCGGACTTCTAACCGAGCAAGGCGAATAACGCTTTTTATAAGATCTTTATACCCCTGCCTCCAGTCCTTTTAACAACTTTCCAGGCTCACGCTTAGGCTTTCCTCAACACGGGAGGAAACGCCATGGACTTCGTCTATTTGATACTCGGTGCAGTGTTTTTCATCAGCTTGATCGGGCTGGCACGCGGTTGTGCGGCGCTCAACAGGAGGCGGTCATGACAGGGTTCTATGTGTTTGGCGGCATCATCGCCGCCGGTTTGCTGGTGTATCTGGTTGCCGCGCTTCTGCTCCCGGAGGACTTCCTATGACCACTCAAGCCTGGACTCTGCTCGGAGTCTTTCTGCTGGTGCTGGCGGTTCTGGCCTGGCCACTCGGGCGCTGGTTGACCGCAGTGATGGAGGGCCGGTTTAGCCTCGGCTCACGCATCGAGTCGCCGCTGTATCGACTGGCCGGCGTCAGTGCTGAAGCACAAATGAGCTGGCTGCAATACGCCCTCGCGCTGATCGTGTTCAACGCGCTGGGCATGCTGGCGGTTTACGCGCTGCAGCGACTGCAGGGTGTGCTGCCGTTCAATCCCCAGGGATTTGGTGCGGTGACGCCCGACTCTTCGTTCAACACCGCTGCCAGTTTCGTCACCAACACCGACTGGCAAGGCTATAGCGGCGAGGCGACGCTGAGTTACCTGACTCAGATGCTCGGCTTGACCGTGCAAAACTTCTTGTCGGCGGCCACCGGCATCGTGGTGGCGGTTGCGCTGATTCGCGGATTCGCTCGCCACAGCGCCGCCAGCATCGGCAACGCCTGGGTCGACTTGACCCGTGTCACCTTGTGGGTGTTGCTGCCGCTGTCGCTGATTTTCGCGCTGTTCTTCGTCAGCCAGGGCGCGATCCAGAATCTTCAACCTTACAAACAAGTCACGACGATGGAGGTCATGCAATACCAGGCGCCGGTGCTCAATGACGCCGGGCAGCCAAGCCTCGACGCCAAAGGCAATCCTCTGACCACAGCGGCCAGCACCGACAAGCAGACCATCGCGATGGGCCCTGTCGCTTCGCAGGAAGCCATCAAGATGCTCGGCACCAACGGCGGCGGGTTCTTCAATGCCAACTCGGCCCACCCTTTCGAGAACCCGACAGCCCTGAGCAACTTCTTTCAGATGCTCGCCATCTTCCTGATCCCGACGGCGCTGTGCTTTGTCTTCGGCCACATCGTCGGTGACATCCGGCAAGGCTGGGCGTTGCTTGCGACGATGACGATCATCTTCGTGATCGCGGTGGTGGCGGTCACGCATTACGAGCAACTGGGCAACCCACAATTCTCGGGCCTGGGAATCGATACGGCGGCGGGCAACATGGAAGGCAAGGAACTGCGCTTCGGCATCAGCGCCTCGAGCCTGTTCACCGCGATCACCACCGCAGCATCCTGTGGCGCCGTGGTCACCATGCACGACTCGTTGACGCCACTGGGCGGCGCAGTGCCGCTGATTTTGATGCAACTGGGTGAGGTGGTGTTTGGCGGTACCGGATCGGGCCTCTACGGCATGCTGGTGTTCGCCATTCTCGCGGTGTTCATCGCCGGGCTGATGATTGGCCGGACGCCCGAGTACCTGGGCAAAAAGATCGAAGCCTACGAAATGAAGATGGTCGCCATCGCGATCCTCGCAACGCCGTTGCTGGTGTTGTTCGGCACCGCGATTGCGGTCATGGCCGAGGCCGGGCAACTGGGAGTAGCCAACCCCGGCGCCCATGGCTTCTCGGAAATCCTCTACGCCTTCACTTCAGCAGCCAACAACAACGGCAGCGCCTTCGCCGGCCTGTCGGCCAACACCCCGTTCTACAACGTGATGCTGGGGATTGCTGTCTGGTTCGGGCGCTTTGGGGTGATCGTACCGGTACTGGCGGTGGCTGGCAGCCTGGCGGCGAAGAAACGTCTGGCCGTGACCGGCGGCACCATGCCCACGCATGGACTGCTGTTCGTGGTGCTGCTGATCGGCACGGTGCTGCTGGTCGGTTTGTTGAACTACGTGCCGGCCCTGGCGTTGGGGCCAGTCGTCGAACACTTCATGATGATCAAGTGAGACCACGGCCATGACTCGCAAATCGTTCTCCTTGTTCGACCCGACACTGCTGGCCCCGGCCATGGTCGAGTCCCTGCGTAAACTCAGTCCGAAAATCCAGTGGCGCAACCCGGTGATGTTCGTCGTCTACATCGGCGCGATTATCACCACTGCCCTATGGGTTCAGGCTCTGCGCGGCCACGGTGAGGCCGGCAGCGGTTTCATCCTCGCCATCGCCCTGTGGCTGTGGTTCACCGTATTGTTCGCCAACTTCGCTGAAGCCCTGGCCGAAGGCCGCAGCAAGGCGCAAGCGGCGTCCCTGCGTAACCTGAAAAAGGAAACCTGGGCGAAGAAACTGCGCGAACCGCGCTACGGTTCCGAATGGCAATTGGCGCAATCAAGCGATCTGCGCAAAGGCGATATGGTGCTGGTGGAGGCCGGCGATCTGGCCGACTCGATGATCCCCGCCGACGGTGAGGTGATCGAAGGCGCAGCCTCGGTGGATGAGTCAGCCATTACGGGTGAGTCGGCCCCGGTGATCCGCGAATGTGGCGGCGACTTCTCCGCCGTCACCGGCGGCACCCGGGTGCTCTCGGACTGGATCGTCGTACGCGTGACCGCCGACCCCGGCGAAACCTTTGTTGATCGCATGATCGCCATGGTCGAAAACGCCAAGCGACAAAAGACCCCCAATGAAATCGCCCTGTCGATCCTGCTGGTGGCGCTGACCATCGTGTTCCTCGGCGTAACGGTAACGCTGCTGCCCTTCTCGCTGTACAGCGTTGCAGTGGCGAAGTCCGGCGTGCCGGTGTCGATAACGGTGCTGATCTCGCTGCTGGTCTGCCTGATTCCCACCACCATTGCCGGACTGCTGTCGGCCGTGGGCGTGGCGGGCATGAGCCGCATGATGGAGGCCAACGTGATTGCCACCTCCGGGCGCGCCGTGGAAGCCGCCGGTGATGTCGATGTATTGATGCTCGACAAAACCGGCACCATTACCCTGGGCAACCGCCACGCTTCGGCGTTCCTGCCGGCACCAGGCGTCAAGGAAGCGGATCTGGTCGACGTCGCCCAGTTGGCTTCGCTGGCCGATGAAACCCCCGAAGGACGCAGCATCGTGGTGCTGGCCAAACAGCGCTTCAACCTGCGTGAACGGGACATCGCCGCCCTCGACGCGCACTTCGTGCATTTTTCCGCGCAGACCCGCATGAGCGGCGTCGACCTCGGCGAGCGGCAACTGCGCAAAGGCGCCGGCGAAGCAGTCCTGCGCCATGTACAGAGTCTGGGCGGACACTTTCCCGAAGCGGTGCAAGCGATCGTTGAAGAAGTGTCCCGTCGCGGCAGCACACCCTTGGTGGTGGCCGACGGCGCGAAAGTGATGGGCGTGATCGAGCTCAAGGACATCGTCAAGGGCGGCATCAAGGAGCGCTTTGTCGAACTGCGGCGCATGGGCATCAAGACCGTGATGGTCACCGGCGACAACCGCGTTACCGCAGCAGCCATTGCCGCCGAAGCCGGGGTCGATGACTTTCTTGCCGAAGCCACGCCCGAGCAGAAACTCGAACTGATCCGCCGCTATCAGGCTGAAGGCCGGTTGGTGGCCATGACCGGCGACGGCACCAACGACGCGCCGGCACTGGCGCAGGCCGACGTTGCCGTGGCGATGAACTCCGGAACACAAGCGGCGAAGGAAGCCGGGAACATGGTCGATCTGGACAGTAACCCGACCAAATTGATTGAGGTGGTGGAAACCGGCAAGCAGATGCTGATGACACGGGGTTCGCTGACGACCTTCTCGATTGCCAACGACATCGCCAAGTATTTCGCCATCGTCCCCGCCGCGTTTGTCACCACCTACCCGCAGCTCGCCGCGCTGAACATCATGGGGCTGACCAGCCCGAATTCGGCGGTGCTGTCGGCGGTGATCTTCAACGCGCTGATCATCATTTTCCTGATTCCGCTGGCCCTCAAAGGCGTGAAGTACCGCCCGGTCGGTGCGGCCCTGCTGTTGCGCCGCAACCTGCTGATCTATGGGCTGGGCGGCGTGATCGTGCCCTTCATCGGCATCAAGATCATCGACATGGCACTGGCCGCCGTCGGCCTGGTTTAAGCGAGGATTACTGTCATGACATCTCTACTGCGTCCGGCGTTGACCCTGTTGATTGCGCTGTCACTGATCACCGGCCTGGCTTATCCGCTGCTGACCACGGGCATCGCGCAACTGGTTTTTCCAGCGCAAGCCTCTGGCAGCCTGATCGAAAGAGACGGTAAACCCGTGGGTTCGCTGTTGATCGGTCAAGGCTTCAGTGACCCGAAATACTTCTGGAGCAGACCGTCTGCCACCAGCCCCATGCCGTATAACGCACAGGCCTCGGGCGGCTCCAATCTGGGGCCACTGAATCCGGCATTGATGGACGCGGTGAAAGGCCGGATCGACGCCCTGCACGCCGCCGATCCGGGCAATACCGCGACGATCCCCGCCGACCTGGTCTACAGTTCCGCCAGTGGGCTGGATCCGCACATCAGCATTGCCGCCGCAAAGTATCAGGCGAACCGGATTGCACGGGCGCGCAACCTGCCCATTGCACGGGTTGATCAGTTGATCGCTGAACAGTCGGAAACCCCGCTCCTCGGATTTCTCGGCGAACCACGGGTCAATGTCCTCGCTCTGAACCTGGCACTCGACGCCGCTCATTGAACGCTGACACACGGTGAGCCTGATGGCCGACCAACGCCCTGACCCCGACCTGCTGCTGGCGCGGATTCGCGATGAAGCCGCGCAAGCCGAACGTGGCCGCTTGAAGATCTTCTTCGGTGCCAGCGCCGGGGTGGGCAAGACTTACGCCATGCTCGCTGCTGCGCATGCGGTCAAACTGCAGGACAGCACGGTGCTGATTGGCGTGATCGAAACCCACGGTCGCGCCGACACTGAGGCGCTGACCGAAGGGCTTGATCGGCTGCCGCTCAAACAGGTTGTCGACAAGCAGCGTACCGTCACCGAGTTCGACCTGGATGCTGCACTTGAGCGTCATCCCCGGTTGATCCTGATTGACGAACTGGCCCACTCCAACGTGGTCGGTTCCCGTCATCCAAAACGCTGGCAGGACGTTGAGGAGTTGCTGAGCGCCGGGATCGATGTCTGGTCAACCATGAACGTCCAGCACCTGGAAAGCCTCAACGACATTGTTGGCGGCATCACTGGCATTCGTGTCTGGGAGACCGTGCCCGACCATGTCTTCGACAACGCCGACGAAGTGGTCATCGTCGACTTGCCGCCCGATGATCTGTTGCAGCGCTTGAAGGAAGGCAAGGTTTACCTGCCGCAACAGGCCGAGCGCGCGGTGCAGAACTTTTTTCGCAAAGGCAACCTGATTGCCCTGCGCGAACTGGCGCTACGTCGCACGGCAGACCGCGTCGACAGCGACATGCTGCAGTACCGCCAAAGCAGTTCGGTGAAACCGGTCTGGGGCACGCGCGACTCATTGCTCGCTTGCGTGAGCCCGCATGAACAGGCCGAGAAAATCGTTCGTTCAACAGCCCGTCTGGCGGCTCAGTTGAATGTGCCGTGGCACGCCGTGACCGTCGAAACGCCTGCCTTGCAGCGCCTGCCCGAGACCAAGCGGCGGCGGATGCTGGCAACCCTGAAGCTGGCGCAGGAGATGGGCGCACAGATCGCCACGCTGGCCGGTCAGGACATCGCCGAAACACTGGTCAAATATGCCCGGCAGTACAATCTCTCGAAAGTCGTGGTGGGCCGCGACGAACATCCTCGGCGGCGACTCTGGCGCAAAGCGCTGGCCGAGCGCATCGGTGAGCTGGGCGCTGACTTTGATGTGATTCAAATCTCGCTTCCGGCCAACCGACACGCGCCAACCGAGACTCGCACCCAGACCGGCAGCGGCCCTGTCGTCTGGCGCGACTATGCCTGGAGCGTGCTGATCTGCGCGGCGACGACCGTGATTGCGTTGCCCATGCTGCATGTGTTCGAGCAAGCCAATATCGTCATGGTCTTCCTGCTCGCGGTGGTCGCGGTGGCGGTTCGCCTGGGGCGCGGCCCGGCGATTCTGGCGGCGTTTGTCTCGGTGGCTTCGTTCGACTTTTTCTTTGTCGCGCCGCGCTTTTCGTTCGCCTTCGCTGACGCTCAATATCTGGTGACCTTCAGCGTCATGCTCGTCGTAGCCCTGGTCATCGGCCAGATGACTGCGGGCCTGACGTATCAGGCGCGGGTTGCGCAGCGACGCGAAGACCGGATGCGTGCGCTGTATGACATGTCGCGCTTGTTGTCTGCGGCACTGATGACCGAACAAGTTGCCGAGATCGGCGCGCGATTTCTCTCCGCCGAATTCGGCGCCCGCTCGGCACTGCTGGTCGCCGATGACCACGACAAGCTGGCGGCACCGCTGATCACCGGGGAGGCGCCACTGGTGGACGTTGCGATCGCCCAGTGGTCATTCGACAAATCCGAACCGGCCGGGTACGGCACCGACACCCTGCCCTCCAGCCCGACCCTGTACCTGCCGCTCTCGGCGCCCATGCGCGTACGCGGGGTGCTGGCGGTGCAACCGCGCGATACCACGCGACTGGTGGTACCGGAGCAGCGACGACTGCTCGACACCTGCGCCTCCCTGCTGGCGATTTCGCTGGAGCGCATTCACTACATTCACGTCGCCCAGGACACCACGGTGCAAATGGAGTCCGAACGGCTGCGCAATTCGTTGCTGTCAGCCATCTCTCACGATCTGCGAACCCCGCTTTCGGTGATGGTCGGGTTGGCCGAAGCGCTCAAGCTGACTCATCCGCCCCTGCCCGCCGAAGCAGCCGAGATCGCCAGCGCCGTGGGCGAATCGGCGCTGCGCATGAACACGCTGGTCAACAACCTGCTGGACATGGCCCGCCTCGAGTCTGGCAAGGTCCAGTTGAATCGCCAGTGGCAGCTGATTGAAGACGTGGTCGGTAGCGCGCTGCGAGCCATTGCGCCGACGCTCGGCAAACGGTCGGTGCACGTCGCACTGGACGACGATCTGCCCCCCGTTTTCATCGACGCGGTGCTGATCGAGCGCATCCTGATCAACCTGATCGAGAACGCCATCAAATACACTCCGAGCAACACCCCAATCGATCTGGGGGCCAGGGCCACGTCAGATCACTTCGAGCTTTGGGTGGCCGACAAGGGGCCGGGCTTGCCCTACGGCCACGAAGAGGACATTTTCAACAAATTCATGCGCGGCAAAAAAGAAAGTGCGATCCCCGGTGTCGGTTTGGGCCTGGCCATCTGCAGGGCCGTTGCGCACGCCCATGGCGGGACGATCGAAGGCGTGACGCGGCCTGAAGGCGGAGCCTGTTTTACCTTGCGCCTGCCCCTTGAAACGCCGCCGGATATCGAAACCCTTGCGCAACGCAGTGACGAGGAGCAGCCATGAGCGAATCATTGCCCCGTGTTCTGATCATTGAAGACGAGAAGGAAATACGCCGATTCGTGCGTATGGCTCTGCAAGCCGAAGGTCTGGAAGTGCATGAGGCCGACACCTTTCACCGAGGTCTCGTCGACGCGGGAACGCGCCGCCCCGATCTGATCGTGCTCGACCTTGGCTTGCCCGACGGGGACGGTATCGATCTGATTCGCGATGTGCGCAACTGGTCACCGGTGCCCATCATCGTGCTGTCGGCGCGCGGAGCGGAGTCCGACAAGATCCTGGCCCTGGATACCGGTGCCGACGATTATCTGGTCAAGCCGTTTGGCACCGGAGAGCTTCTGGCCCGCGTCCGGGCGTTGCTGCGCAGACAAGCCAAGGATGCCGAAAACAACTCGGTGTTCAGCTTCGGCGAAGTGCGCATTGATGTTGAACGACGTGTCGTCGAACGCAACGGCGCGCCATTGCATCTGACCCCGCTGGAATACCGCTTGCTGGTGCATCTGTGCTCACACCCTGATCGGGTCCTGACCCACCTGCAATTACTGAAGGCGGTATGGGGCCCCTCGCATACCACCGACACCCCTTACTTGCGTGTATTCATGGGCGGTTTGCGCAAAAAAGTCGAGGTGGATCCGTCCCAGCCACGGCATCTGGTGACGGAAACAGGGGTGGGTTATCGCTTTATTCCTTGAAATGGGCCAGTTGCTGATCAGCGATCATTGTGGGACGTCTGCTTTCTCGCTCAGAGCGCCGCATACACGAGGGATGACAACCGGCCAGGGCGCGGATCAATCATCGAATGACTGCCCGACGTCGTGGTGACAAAACCGAAGCTCACTTGCGTTTCGGGATCGGCGAAACTGATCGGGCCGCCAAGGCCGATATGACCAAAGGTGCCCGGGCCCATTGCGTGGGAAGCCGCGGGATCGCGTTGCTGCTCCAGCATGCAGCCCAATCCGTAACGCATTGGGCGCATCCACACCCGATCCATGCCATGACTGTGCTCTCGAGTGAACTCACTGAGCAGTTCGCGACCGATAAAGTTTCCCGCCAGTAATGCACTATAAAAACCGGCCAGGCCGTGAGCCGTCCCATGTGCGCATACAGCCGGTTGCCGATAGGCCCACCAGCGCGGGTCACTGGTTCGTCTAGGTACCATTCCGGGGTTGGTGAAGGCGAATGTCGCGATGTGCGATGGCTCGCTTTTCAGCACTGTGCGCAACGCTTGCGAGTAAGGGTCCCCGACTCGCCCCGTGGCACTGTCGAATCGCGCGATACGGTGAAAGTGTTTTTCGTCCACGCCAAGGTGAACGTCAAGGTCATGGGGATCCAGAATCTCCTCGTGGATAAAGACGCATGGATCTCGTCCGTCCACCCGACGAATCAACTCACCGAGAATCCAGCCGAAGGTGGTGGTGCCGTACCCCAGGTCTGTTCCCGGTTCCCACCAAAGCGGCTCGGCCGCCAAGACCTGCACCATGTGCTCCCAGTCATACATCCTGGCGTTATGGTCGGGTGTTCGCAGCGCCGGCAGGCCTGCGGTGTGGTTCATTACCTGACGCAAGGTGACCTTTGCTTTCCCGCTTTGGGCGAACTCAGGCCAGTAACGGGCCACGGGCGCATCCAGCTCCAGCTTGCCCTGCTCGACCAACATCAGAACCGCCACGGCGACATAGGGTTTTATGACGCAAAAGGTATTGGCGAGCGTATCGCGGGCCCAAGGCTTCGTGCCCTCCAGATCCGCCATGCCGGCCCAGAGGTCGACAACCATTTCTCCGCCTACCTGCACGCAGAGTCCGGCCCCACGCTCCTGCGGATCATCAAACATGTCCTCGAAAGCTTGCTTGACCGCTTCGAACGGCTTCGCACACATCCCTTGCGCTCTCATATCAGGAATCCTCGTCTTTGAAATGCTTCAAACAAATGATGTTTGTGAAGGAACTCAACCACGCGACCGGGTTTGAGAATGCTCCATGGAAAAACGATTCGCCCGTTTGTAAGTGCCAAAGTCATTGAATCTGACCCCCGCCTCTGCCATGACCTTATGCGCATAAGGTGCCGTCATCTGACGCAGATAGAACGGGTCTCGCACAACGAAATGGTGAATGCTGTGAGTGCTGCCGAAGTTGAAGCAGAACATCTGAAACGGCCACAACCACCAAGGGTTCATTACCTGTGTTTGCTGTAACGCATTGCGCGGAGCAACGTCACCATAATAGTGCATATTTGAACTAATAAAGAACAGGCAGAACTGCCGTATCATATTTGGCGCAATAAGGATGACCACTGCACTATTGACGACATCCATTAATTCCAGCGTCGCGGCAGAACTGTATACTTCCGCCCCCATGACTGACCCAAGTCCGATATACAGATGGTAGCCGAGGAATACATACCAGCATCCCCAATACAACAGACCGAACGGTGTATTGAGTCGAATAATCTTGCCTAACAATCTTACCTTTTGCCGCCATCCCGGCGCTAAAACCGCATTTAGAAAACCAAAAAAAAATCCATCGATCAGTTTCAATAACCGCAGTATTCCCCAAGGGTTGCCGCTGGTCGTGATCCACGCCTCGACATCCGAAGCAGTTCCGGATTCCTTATGATGATGAAAATGCAGATCGCGTCTTAACCAGGGGCTGGGCATTCCCGGCCGGGCCAGCCAGCACAAAAACATCATGGCATTATGGGCCAGCGGGTGTTTTCTGAAATAAAGACGATGGATCAAATCATGTTCGATTTCATGAATGAACGAAGTCAGCAGCGCATTGATTAAAATACACGTCCATCCTGGGATAAAACCCTTCAGGTAGAGACCTCCCGTAACGGCCATCCCCACTAGGGAAAACGCCATGACACTCGCCCCCAGAGCATTCTGATACTGCAGGAGCGGATAGCGCTTGCGCAGGTAATTTCCGTGTTCGGTAATTCGCCGGGTTACTTCATCAATTTTTTCCTGATCGGTATTCAGGCGATCAATTTCGATGGCTTTCTTCAAGACATTCATCAATTCATCCTCTGCTTGCGTCGGGGTATTGCCAGCCTCGTCAAGCCGGACAAATCAGTGGTTTGAACGCTAAAAACCAGGCATTCAAGTTAGGTGCGCGAGTTCACGCACTTCATTCAAGAGATGCGAAGCCGACTGTTTTCAAAAAAATTGCTAGAATCATTCCAGGCTTCAAAATAATAAGGTAAGTTCAGGTCTTTGCAACTGTGTATTTTGGGCGGGTTCAGCGTTACAGTTATTTGTGTAAGGAATTAATAATTTAGTTACAGCTTGTACAAGTTCAGAAGGACTGCGTACAAGTATTGCCAAGGAGGCACCATGAGACTGCACCGCATCAGATATTTCCGGCTTTCTCTAGCAAATTCCAAGGACACGTTAGAGAAACTAACGAGCCAAGATGTATTTGACGCAGCGTTTTGCGATAACGCAGCAGACAATGGCGTGAATCGCGCAGGCCTTGAAAGGCTGATTCGCTACATACAATGCGGGGACACTGTGGTAGTGGACAGCATGGCATCGCTCACTACCAGTACCGAGCAACTGTGCACCATCATTCGCCGGTTGATTGAAAAGCAGGTAACGCTGGAGTTTCTTCAAGAAAACCTGATTTTCCGGCACGACTGCCTTGAAGTTGTGGAACCCATCATTACGGTAATGGAGCGGCTCGCAGAGTTTGAGCGCAATGCGACGAGGGAAAAGCAGGCAGCAGGAATTGCCACCGCAAAGATTCGCGGATCCTACAGAGGTCGCAAGAAAAAACTGTCTGACAATCAGGTTGTCAGCTTAATTCACCGAGCCCGCGCCGGAGAAAGTAAATCCAAATTGGCGCGTGACTTTGATATCAGCCGTCAGACGCTTTATCGGTACTTGAATTCCATTCACAACGGTTCAGACGGTCGTCAGCGTATTGCAACTGAGGACAGAGATCATGGCGAAGCCGACCACTCGGCCTGCTCGTAACGATGCAGGCGTGCGCGTGGCTAAATCGCTATAAGCCTTTGTTGTCCAGAAGCCGCTTCGTCATCAACATCGACGTCTGCAACGATTGTCCCGTTCGCTGCAGCTTGTTCAACAAACTGGCGCCCAACCAGAGTTGATAAAGGGTTTCTGCCAGTTGGCGAGCGTCGGTATCCGGCAGACTTTGATCCAGTTGCCCTTCTTCCAGGCACGTCGTGATACGCGCAACGATGCGCTCGGCACCATCTCGCAGCGTGAGTCGCATTGACTCGGACAGGTCGGCGACCTCCGCACTCAACTTCACCACCAGGCACTCATCGCCATGGCCTTCCAGGGTGCAACGATTCTGCCAGCCCTGCCAGTAATCCATCAGCCGCTCATAAGCGTTGAGCCCAGGCAGGGTCAGGCGTCGTTCCATGTCTGCGAGGTAGCCGACAAAGTAATCCTCGAGCAGCGCCTGCCCGTAGAGTTCTTTGGATTTGAAATAGTGATAGAACGAGCCTTTGGGCACGCCGGCGGTCTGCAGGATCTCGCTCAGGCCAACGCTGGTGAAGCCCTTTTCGGCCATCATGCGGTGGCCGGTGTCGAGCAAGTGTTGGCGGGTATCGTCGTAGGTCGGTTTCATGGGGCGCAAAATACCAAACATTAGACCAGTCGTATATTTCTGATGAGCAGCAGTTTGCCACAGTGACCGCTCGGGAACACGGCCGTAAAAATTTACTAGACGACCGGTCTAATATAAATCTATTCTGTGCCCGTCACTCCTTCCAAGGTGTCGCAGACGAACCCGTCGAGGACACCAGACCAACACAGGGCGCTCTATGAAAATCTTGATGGTTCTGACTTCCCACGATCAGCTTGGCACCACCGGCAAGAAAACCGGCTTCTGGCTCGAAGAGTTCGCGGCCCCCTACTACGCCTTCAAGGATGCCGGCGCGCAGATCACCCTGGTATCGCCGGCCGGCGGCCAGCCACCGCTCGATCCGAAAAGTGATGAGCCCGATGCACAGACCGCTGAAACCGACCGCTTCCGCAAGGACCCTGCTGCCCAACAGGCGCTGGCCAATACCGGGCGCCTGGCGGATGTCAGCGCTGACGATTTCGATGCCGTGTTTTATCCCGGTGGCCATGGCCCGCTGTGGGATCTGGCCGAAGACCAACACTCGATCGCCTTGATCGAAGCCTTCGACCGCAGCAACAAACCTCACGGTTTTGTCTGCCATGCACCGGGCGTTCTGCGTCACGTCGTTGCTGCCGACGGCAAACCGTTGATTCAAGGCCGGGACGTCACCGGTTTCACCAATGCTGAAGAAGCCGCTGTGGGCCTGACGGATGTCGTGCCGTTCCTGATCGAGGACGAATTTCAGCGTCTCGGTGGGCGTTACTCCAAAGTGGCTGACTGGCAGGTTCACGTGGTGACCGATGGTCAACTGGTGACCGGTCAAAACCCTGCCAGCTCGGCAGCCGTCGCTGAAAAACTGCTGAAACTGTTGGCCTGAGCCCTCCAGCGCCCCAGACACCGTGCGCGTGACGCACGGTGTTTTTTTTACCGCATTACTAGTCGACTGGTCTAATAAGGCCAGAACAGGAATTACATGAAAAACAGCCCTTACTTCACCCCCGTCACCCTGGGCCTGCACACCTTGAAAAACCGCATCGTCCTGCCTCCCCTCACCCGCCAGCGCAGCACACAACCGGGTAATGTCGCCAACGCGTTGATGGCCGAGTATTACCAGCAACGCGCCGGCGCCGGTCTGCTGGTCACCGAAGGTACGCAGATCGAGCCTCGTGGTCAGGGCTACGCCTGGACGCCTGGCATTCATACCCCTGAACAAATTGCCGGATGGCGCAAAGTCACCGAAGCGGTTCATGCAAAGGACGGCGTGATATTCGCGCAGCTTTGGCACGTCGGACGTGTGTCCCACACCGCGTTGCAGCCCGATGGCGCGGCACCCGTTTCAGCTTCTGCCATCGCCACCGAGCGTGTCAGCGTATTCATCGAAACCGCGCCGGGTGCTGGCGAGCTGGTTACACCCTCCGCGCCGCGAGCGCTGAGCACCGATGAAGTCCAGGAACTGGTTCAGCTTTATATTCAGGCGGCGCGCAATGCGATGGACGCCGGCTTCGACGGGATCGAACTGCACTGTGCCAACGGCTATCTGGTGAACCAGTTCATTTCTGCCCACAGCAATGTGCGCACCGATCAGTACGGTGGCTCGCTGCACAACCGCCTGCGTTTTCTGCGCGAAGTGGTATCGGGTGTCGCCGAGTGCATCGGCAAGGAGAAAGTCGGCGTGCGGTTCGCGCCATTGTTCACCACCACCGATGAAGCGCGAACCTATCTGGGCATGGTGGAAGAAGACCCGCACACCACTTATATCGAAGCGATCAAGGTGCTTGAGGGTGTGGGCATTGCCTACCTGTCAATCGCTGAAGCTGACTGGGACGACGCGCCCGTGATGCCGCAGACCTTCCGCCGTGCAGTGCGCGACACCTTCAGTGGCGCGATCATCTATGCCGGGCGCTACAACGCTGAGTCCGGCGCACAATTGCTTGAGTCGGGACTGGCCGATCTGGTGGCTTTCGGTCGTCCGTTCATGGCCAACCCGGACCTGCCGGCGCGCATCGCCAATGACTGGGCGCTCAATCCGTTGAATCCCGCCACGGTCTACGGCGGCAATGCCGAAGGCTATGTGGATTACCCGACCTACAGCGAATAATTCAGCCAATTCGCACCGCGCTCCCATTTCCCCGGGAGCGCATCCTCTTCTCCCCGCTACACCCGCAACCTCACGCGCTGCGATGTGAGGTTCTCGCATCTGCACAAAAAAGATCTCCGATTCATTGTCAGGTGGATTTTTTCAGCCTATCTTGAATAAAACCTATACAAAGCACTTCATTGCGTACAACTCTTCCGCTATGGATTGGCCCTCACGCACAGCACCGCCGCGAGCACCCTGAATGAACCCACTACTTGCCAGCCATTACCGTGAAATCCTCATCGGCGTCGGCGAAGACCCCGAGCGTGAAGGCCTGCTGGATACGCCCAAACGTGCGGCCAAAGCGATGCAGTATCTGTGCAATGGCTACACGATGAGCCTTGAAGTCGTCACCAACGGCGCCCTGTTCGAGTCGCAGAGCGATGAGATGGTCATCGTCAGTGACATCGAGCTCTATTCCTTGTGTGAGCACCACATGCTGCCCTTCATCGGCAAGGCGCACGTGGCGTACATCCCCACCGGCAGAGTGCTGGGGCTGTCGAAGGTAGCGCGCGTGGTGGACATGTTTGCCCGTCGCCTGCAGATCCAGGAAAACCTCACCCGGCAAATCGCCGAGGCGATCCAGCAGATCACCGATGCCGCCGGTGTGGCCGTGGTCATTGAAGCAAGACACATGTGCATGATGATGCGCGGCGTGGAAAAGCAGAACTCGATCATGACTTCATCGGTGATGCTCGGCGCCTTCCGTGACAGCTCCACGACGCGCCAGGAGTTCCTGCAATTGATCGGGCGGCGAAGTTGATTTCCGACCCTCGACAGGTGCGATAAACCTGTACACGGCAAACCCACTGTACAAGCACGATATTCCCAACTTCACCCTCCATACCTGTGCACTCAGGGAGAACGGCAATGGCCCGACTTGTGCTCTTACTGGCTCTGGTACTCGGCGTTGCAAGCTGCGGCAGCGTGGATGTCGCCCGCTATGCGGATCAGCAACCGGCGTTGGATCTGCAGCGCTTTTTCAGCAAACCCGTGAAAGCCTGGGGGATGTTTCAGAAGCGCTCCGGGGAAGTGGTCAAGCGGTTCGAGGTCAACATCGTCAGCCATCGTGAAGGCGACAACCTGATTCTCGATGAGCACTTCCTGTACAGCGACGGCACGCGCCAACGTCGCGTCTGGACCCTGACGCCGGAGGGCCAGGGACGCTGGAGCGGTCGTGCGGGTGACGTGGTGGGTGTCGCCACAGGCCAGGTCGCCGGCAATGCGTTGCACTGGCGTTATCACCTGAATCTGCCGGTCGATGGCTCGACCTATGAAATGAGCATGGACGACTGGATGTACCAGATGGACGAGGACACGCTGATCAACCGCACCAGCATGTCCAAGCTCGGTGTTGAAGTCGGCCAGGTGACCTTGTTCTTCCGTCGCCAGGGCGCGGGGGAAAACCAATGAACAGTGCTGAATTGATAGGCAAGGAGTGAAGCATGAATCTGCAAACCCTGACCGAGCGTGCGGCCAACAGCGAAATACGTGAGCTGGAACTGCTGTCGCTTGAAGGTGGTTTTTACCTGGCCCGCATCCGCCTGGATCACGGCCAGTTCACCTTGCTCGACGACGCGGCGAAACCGATGCACCTGCGCTCGATCACCCATCTGCGTGACTTGTTGCAGACCGTGCCGGCATTCCCCTGCGTGCTGGTGCAGCAATGCGTGCACGACGAAATGTGCGGGCGTGATGCAGACCCGGTCGAAGAACTGCGCATTCCGTTTTCGCTGACCACACCGTTATGAAACGAATGCTGCCGGATCGCACTGAATGAACCAGAATCGTCGGTTGTGCCTGGTGCTGGGCGATCAGTTGTCCTTCGACCTGACTTCATTGCAGGCACTTGATAGCGAGCGCGACACCGTGCTGCTGGTCGAGGTCATGGAAGAAGCCAGCCATGTGCCGCACCACCCGCAAAAAATTGCCCTGATCTTCAGCGCCATGCGTCATTTCGCACAGGCTCTGCGAGACCAGGACGTTCGTGTCGAATATGTGACCCTGGATGATCCGCACAACAGCGGTTCAGTGCCGGGGGAATTACACCGTTGGCAACAGCGGCTGCAGGCCGAGGAAGTGCACATCACCGAGTGCGGGGACTGGCGACTGGAGCAGTCGATCAAGGACTGTGGTCTGCCCGTTTATTGGCACGCCGACACGCGTTTTCTGTGCAGTCGTGCCGAGTTTGCGGCTTGGGCTGCCGGCAAAAAGCAGTTGCGCATGGAGTTCTTCTATCGCGAGATGCGCCGCAAGAGTCGCTTGCTGCTCAACGGCGACGGCACGCCGGTGGGCGGCGCGTGGAACTTCGATGCGGAGAATCGCAAGGCCCTGCCCAAAGGCGTGAAGGCGCCCTACCCGGCCCGCTTCAGCAACGACGCCATCACCCGTGAAGTGCTTGCGTTGGTGAAGGCGCGCTTCAGTCAGCACTACGGCGCACTCGACGACTTCAACTACCCGGTCACCCATGCCGACGCGCAGGCGCTGTGGGCATACTTTCTGGATTATGGTCTGGCAGGATTCGGCGACTACCAGGACGCCATGGCCAGTGATGAACCGTTCCTGTTTCATGCGCGGATCAGCGCCGCACTCAACATTGGCCTGTTGGATTTGCGACAGCTGTGCAGCGATGTCGAATCGGCCTATTGGTCAGGAAGGATTGCGCTGAATGCGGCCGAAGGCTTCATTCGGCAACTGATCGGCTGGCGTGAATATGTGCGAGGCGTGTACTGGCTGAAAATGCCGGACTACGCACTGGGCAATGCATTCGGCAACAGCCGGCCATTGCCTGAGTTCTACTGGACCGGTGCTACAAAGATGAACTGCATGCGCCAAGCCATCGGCCAGAGTCTGCAGCATGCCTACGCGCATCACATTCAGCGGCTGATGGTCACCGGCAATTTTGCCCTGCTCGCCGGCATCGCGCCGAGCCAGATCTGTGAGTGGTACCTGGCGATCTACATGGACGCCTTCGACTGGGTCGAGCTGCCCAACACGCTGGGCATGGTCATGCACGCCGATGGCGGTTATCTCGGTTCCAAACCTTATTGCGCCAGTGGCCAATACATCAATCGCATGTCCGACTACTGTCGAGGTTGCGCCTACAAGGTCAGCGAAAGCACGGCGGACAATGCCTGTCCGTTCAATGCGTTGTACTGGCATTTCCTGATGCGCCACGGTGATCTGCTGCGCGGCAATCAGCGCATGGCGATGATGTACAAGAACCTGGACCGCATGCCGCAAGCCAAGCAGGACGCGCTCTGGCAGCGCGGGCAGAACCTGTTGGCCCGCCTGGATAATGGCGAATCGATCTGAAATGAACGCTCGCTTGCGCGGGTGGTGAAACTTAAGCACAACGCGCCCGGTCAACGGATGATCGGCGCTCGAGTCGCCTGCGAGCGCAACGTCCACTGCTCATGTTGTGCCTACGCGCTCTATGAAGCCAGACCCTGAAAATTCAACAAAGCAGGTCACATGGATACCCTTGAACACCTTAGTCGCGAAGCGCTTGAGTCAGAGGTAAGGCGATTGCGCGCGGCGCTTCAGAGCACTCAGGTCGACACACCGGTCGTTGACCTCGATCGCGACATGGCAGCGCAACTGCAAGCCAGTCGGGATGCGCTCGCCCGCAGCGAGGCACGCTTCATCACCATTCTGGAAACCATCGAATCGGCGTTCGCCATCGTCAAGGTCAAATTCGACGCCGAAGATAAACCCGTCGACTACTACTTCGTCGAAGCCAACCCGGCATTCGAACGCCAGTGCGGGGTCAACCTGCGCGGCAAATGGGTGACAGAGTTCGCGCCCAATCTGGAAAGCTTCTGGTTCGAAACCTACGGTCACGTGGCCAAGACCGGGGAGCCGGCGAACTTCGAGAACTACGCCAACACCTTTGAACGCTGGTTCGACGTGCGCGCGGTGCGTGTCGGCGATCCGGCCGACCGGCAGATCGCGATCCTGTTCAACGACGTCACTGAGCGGCGCGATGCCCAGGAGCGCTTGCGTGCCAGCGAGGCGATTGCCCGGGAGAACGTCGAGCGTGTGCAACTGGCGCTCGCGGCAGGCGCAATTATCGGCACCTGGCACTGGGACCTGCCCACCGACCGTTTCGCGGTGGATGAAGCGTTCGCCCGGGTGTTTGACCTCGATCCGGGGCTGGGCCGTGAAGGGCTGAGTCTCGAGCAAGTGATGGCGACCGTGCATCCCGAAGACCGCGATGGACTGACCACCGCGATCAGCGAAGCCATCGGTCGTGGTGGCGCCTATTCCCATCAGTACCGTGTGCGCCGTGCGGACGGCAAGTACCAGTGGATCGAGGCTAACGGCCGTGTTGAATGTGCCGATGATGGAACGCCGTTGCGCTTTCCCGGCGTGCTGATCGACGTCGAGGAGCGGCGTAATGTCGAAGCGGAGCGCGACCGCGCCATCGCCGCGTTGCGCGCGCTCAACGATACGCTGGAGCAGCGCGTGTCATCGCGCACCGCAGAACTGATGCAAGCCGAAGAGAAACTGCGGCAGTCGCAGAAAATGGAAGCCGTCGGCCAACTGACCGGGGGCCTGGCGCATGACTTCAACAATCTGCTGGCCGGCATTTCCGGCGCGCTGGAGTTGATGGGCGCGCGGATCAGCCAAGGCCGATTGGGTGAAGTCGACAAGTACATGGTGACCGCACAGGGCGCGGTCAAACGTGCAGCAGCCCTGACCCACCGTCTGCTGGCGTTCTCCAGACGCCAGACCCTCGATCCGCGGCCAACCGACGTCAACACGCTGATGACCGGCATGACCGAACTGATCCAGCGTACGGTCGGCCCCAGCATCGTCCTGGAAACCCGCGCCGCGCCCGGGCTCTGGCCAACGCTAGTCGATGCCAGCCAGTTGGAGAATGCCCTGCTGAACCTGTGCATCAACGCACGCGACGCGATGCCGGATGGCGGCCGCATCACCATCGAAACGGCCAACCGTACGCTGGACTCCGAGACTGCCCGCGCGCTGGACATGCCCGAAGGCCAATACTTGTGCCTGTGCGTGACCGATACCGGCACCGGCATGACCGCGGATGTCATCGCCAAAGCCTTCGATCCGTTCTTCACCACCAAACCGCTGGGCCAGGGCACGGGGCTGGGGCTGTCGATGATTTACGGTTTCGCCAAGCAGTCCGGTGGCCAGGTGCGTGTGCATTCGCAGGTCGGCCATGGCACCGAGATGTGCATCTACCTGCCTCGTTACCATGGTGAACCGGTGCCGAACCACGATGACCGGGATACTGCTCCGTTGGCATTACCCAAGGCCGGCGAGACGATTCTGGTGGTGGACGACGAGCCTACGGTGCGCGCGTTGTTGACGGATGTACTCGGTGATCTGGGCTACACCTTGATAGAGGCCGCTGACAGTGTGGTCGGGCTGAAGATGTTGCGCTCGGACATTCACATCGACTTGCTGATCACCGACGTCGGCTTGCCGGGTGGCATGAACGGCCGACAACTCGCCGATGCCGGCCGGGAAATCCGCCAGAATCTAAAGACCCTGTTCATTACCGGGTACGCAGAAAACGCGGTGATTGGCGCCGGTCAGTTGGGCCCGGACATGCAGGTGCTGACCAAGCCGTTTGCCGTCGACACACTGGTAGCGCGGGTCAGCGACCTGATGGCGATGAAATCCGAATGAGCGACCGTTGCGGCGCTATAACCCCAGACAGAGTGGCTGCGGCCAAGGAGTGATAATGGTGACTTTTCTGATTTTTCTGATCGCGTGCGGCGCTGCAGCAAGTACCGGGGTGATTTTCAAACCCGGTCAATGGTACGAAGGGCTTAACAAACCCGGATTCACCCCACCCAACTGGGCGTTTCCGGTGGCCTGGACCATCATCTATCTGTTGCTGGCCTGGGCCGGCTATCGCTTGAGCCTGATTCCTGGCAGTCAGACAGTGCTGGCGCTGTGGGCAGCGCAGATTGCCTTGAACACGTTGTGGACGCCGGTGTTCTTCGGCGCACATCAGGTGGCGGCTGCCATGATGATTCTGATGCTGTTATGGCTGGTGGTCGCGGTGATGGTGTTCCTGGCGTTGCGCCTGGATTTGATCACCGGGTTGATCCTGTTTCCGTATCTGGCCTGGCTGTGTGTGGCGGCTGCGTTGAATTTTTCGATTCTGCGTAATAATCGTGGTTGATGGTGACAGCTGTCATAACTCCCATTTTTTCTGACAAAAAGGCGCTTTTTCAGGCATTCAAAATATCTTTCCAGGCCCTTGAAAGCGCAGGTCCCCGCTCAGGACGGGGATTTCGCAATGAACAACAGTTCATTACTGAATTAGTGATTTAACTAGGTAGTTACCTATCTATATAATGCACGCCTCATTTCAACGGGACATTCAACGTGAAGCAGAGTCAACGCCTCTCGGGCATATCAAAATTCATTCTGGTCGGGCTGGGGGTGATCATCGCCCTGCTCGGCCTGGCACTTGCGGCTGGCGGAGTGAAGCTGGTCAGCCTGGGAGGGTCGTGGTACTTCCTCGTGGGTGGTCTGGTGATGGCCGTTTCCGGTCTGCTGATCGCTCGCTACAAGACTGCGGGCGCCTGGCTGTTTGCGGCATTTCTGGTGGGGACAGCGATCTGGGCGGTGAGCGATGCCGGGCTGGTGTTCTGGCCGGTGTTCTCGCGCCTGTTCATGTTCAGTGCCGTGGGTCTGGCGGTGACGCTGGTCTATCCGCTGCTCAAGCGTGCCAACGGTGGTGTTCCGGGTCGTGGCGCTTACGGCGTTGCCGCTGTCCTGGCCGTGGGACTGGCGGTGGCTGCCGGCAACATGTTCGTCGCGCATCCGACCGTCGCCGCTACCGGCACGGGTCCGGGCCTGACCCCGGTTGAGCCAGACAAGGCGCAAAAAGACTGGGCGCACTACGGCAATACCGAAGGCGGCAGCCGTTTTGCTGCGCTGGACCAGATCAACCGCAACAACGTCGACAAGCTGAAAGTGGCGTGGACCTACCACACCGGTGACGTCGCCGAGAGCGATGGCAACGGTGCCGAAGACCAGCTCACCCCGTTGCAGATCGGCAACAAGGTGTTCATCTGCACCCCGCACAACAACCTGATCGCGCTGGATGCCGACACCGGCAAAGAGCTGTGGAAGAACGCGATCAACGCCAAATCCAAAGTCTGGCAGCGTTGCCGTGGCATGGCCTATTTCGATGCGACCAAGAGCATCGCTCAGCCAAGCAACTCGAGCATCATCGAAGCCAAGCCTGCGCCGGCTGCCAATTGCCAGCGCCGTCTGCTGACCAACACCATCGATGCCCGCCTGATCGCGGTCGATGCCGACACTGGCGAGTTCTGCCAGGGTTTCGGCAACAACGGCCAGGTTGATCTGAAGGCCGGTCTCGGCGATGTGCCGGACAGTTACTACCAGCTCTCCTCCGCGCCGTTGATGGCCGGCACCACTGTGGTGGTCGGCGGTCGTGTCGCCGACAACGTACAAACCGACATGCCGGGCGGCGTGATCCGTGGTTTTGACGTGATCACTGGCGCCATGCGCTGGGCCTTCGACCCGGGCAACCCGCAGGATAAAAAGGCCCCGGCCGAAGGCAGCACCTATGTGCGCAGCACGCCGAACAGCTGGGCGCCGATGTCCTACGATCCGGCGACCAACACCGTGTTCCTGCCGATGGGCAGCTCGTCCACCGACATCTATGGTGTCGAGCGCAGCAAACTCGATCACACCTACGGCGCCTCGATCCTCGCGCTGGACGCCACCACCGGTGATGAACGCTGGGTGTTCCAGACCGTGCACAACGATCTCTGGGACTTCGACCTGCCAATGCAGCCGAGTCTGATTGACTTCACCAAGGACGGCAAAAGCGTTCCGGCGCTGGTCATCGGCACCAAGGCCGGGCAGATCTACGTGCTCGATCGTGCCACCGGCAAACCGTTGACCGAGGTTAAAGAGGTCCCGGTCAAAGCCGCCAACATCCCGAACGAACCGTACTCGCCAACCCAGCCAAAATCGGTGGGCATGCCGCAAATCGGTGCCCAGCACCTGACTGAATCGGACATGTGGGGCGCCACCCCTTACGACCAGTTGCTGTGCCGCATCGATTTCAAATCCATGCGTTACGACGGTCTGTACACCGCGCCGGGTACCGACAAATCGCTGAGCTTCCCGGGTTCGCTGGGTGGCATGAACTGGGGCAGCATCTCCACTGACCCGGTGCACGGTTTCATCTTCGTCAACGACATGCGCCTGGGTCTGTGGATTCAGATGATCCCGTCGCAGAACAAGGCGCAGGCCTCCTCTGGTGGCGAGGCGTTGAACACCGGCATGGGCGCGGTACCGCTCAAAGGCACGCCTTACGCGGTCAACAAAAACCGCTTCCTGTCGGTGGCCGGCATTCCTTGCCAGGCTCCACCGTTCGGCACGCTGACCGCCATTGACATGAAGACTCAGAAAATCGCCTGGCAGGTTCCGGTCGGCACCGTTGAAGACACCGGTCCCCTGGGTATCCGCATGCACCTGCCGATCAAGATCGGTCTGCCAACCCTCGGCGGCACCCTGTCGACGCAAGGTGGCCTGATCTTTATTGCCGGCACCCAGGACTTCTATCTGCGCGCCTTCAACAGCGCCAATGGCGAAGAAATCTGGAAGGTGCGTCTGCCGGTCGGCAGTCAGGGCGGCCCGATGACCTACGTTTCGCCGAAAACCGGCAAGCAGTACATCGTCATCACCGCCGGTGGTGCACGTCAGTCGACCGATCGCGGCGACTACGTAATGGCCTACGCCTTGCCGTAAGCCGCAGCGCCCGTGATGAACACGGGTGCTTTCTTTTTGCGCGCGGCACCTGAGGGTGCCGCGCCGCTTTCCGATAGCGCTACAGATTTGAGCAGGAAGATCTCCATGTTTGGTTTTACTCGTAACGGCTGGGTCAACGGCGTGCTGTTGGGCCTGACCTGCACCACCCTGCCCGCCTTCGCCGATACCGATTCGAACCTGTTGACCCGCAATACCCTGACCGGCGATTGGGGCGGTCTGCGGCATCAGATGGACGAAGACGGGATCAAATTCACCGGCGATTACACCGGGGAAATGGCCTACAACGCCGATGGCGGCCTGCACCGCTCCGGCCGTTACTCGCAGAACATCAAGCTCGGCGCGCAGTTCGACCTGAGCAAGTTGTATGGCGTTGAGAACGCCGGCAAGGTCCAGCTGACGATCAACGACCGCCGCGGCAACAGCGCCTCGGAAGATCTGGTTGGCAACCGTCTGCCGATCCAGGAAAACTACGGCGGCCTCTACACCCGCCTGACCGAACTCAGTTACGAGCGCAGCCTGTTCACCCCGGCGCTCAACGTGAAACTGGGTTACATGGCCATGGGCAACGACCTCGGCGGCCTCGACAGCGGCATCCTGTGCAACTTCATGAACGCTGGTTTCTGCGGCCACCCGCTGAACATGTCCGGCGGCAGCGGCTGGACCAACTACCCGAACGCGCACTTGGGTGTGCGGGTGAAATACGACTTGTCGTCCTCGTGGCAATTGCGCGTGGCGGCATTCAATGTCGATCCTGAAAGCAACGGCAACTCCAGCCGCGCCTGGCATCTGGGCCCGAAACACACCACCGGCACCGTGGTGCCGATCGAGTTGGTGTACAAGCACGCGGGTGAATTGCCCGGTGAGTACAAGGTTGGTTACTACTACGACAGCTCCGACGTGAAACGCATCGGCAGCGACAAAGAAGTGTCCGGCCGTGGCGGGCATTACCTGCTGATCGATCAGGCCGTTTGGAGTTCGCCAACGTCCGAGGGGCGCAGCCTGCATGCATTCGGCCAATACTCGGCGGCCAGCGAAGCGGCTTCGCCATTCAGCAAGTGGTACGGCACTGGTCTGGTGTTGTACAAACCGTTCGAAGGTCGCCCACGTGACACCGTCGCTCTTGGCTACGGCCGCGCAGTGCCTAACCCACGGAGTCGCGACGTGCAGCAAGACGCCGCCATGGCCAACGGCACGCAGTTCCCGAACCTGGACAGCGGCGAGCAACTGATCGAACTCGGCTACGGCTATCAGCCCACGCCGTGGCTGACGCTGCGCCCGAACATGCAATACATCATCGAACCGGGCGCATTTTCCGGGCAGAACATCGACAATGCGTTGGTGTTTGGCTTGCAGGTTAAAGCTTCACTCTGAGCCTTCTGACGAAACTTCAGGCCATAAAAAGCCCGGCGTGACTGCCGGGTTTTTTATTGCCCGCAAATTGTCGTAACCAAGATGCTCGGTCAACACCGAACCTTTACCCCCGAAGCAGCGTCCGAGCTAAGGCGTTCACGCTTACCGCTTGCCACGAGGTTTCCGTTTGAAAGCTGCCATCGTCAAAAAATACCGTCTGATCATCAAGACCATGGGCTATGTGGGCTGGTCGCTGTTCTGGCTGTTGCTCTGGGACATCGCCGTCACCGTCGATTTCATGTTGTTCCTCAACGCCAAGATCAACCTGCCGCTGATGCCTCTGACATTGCTCGGTTCGGCGCTGGTGGTGCTGATCAGTTTCCGCAACAGCAGCGCCTACAACCGTTGGTGGGAAGCGCGAACGCTGTGGGGCATGATGATCAACAACTCCCGCAGCTTCGCCCGCCAGGTGCTGACGCTGCTGGATGACCCCGATAACGAAGTGAATCCGCTGAAAGCGACGCTATTGCGCCGCCATGTGGCGTATGTCAATTGCCTCGCGGCGCACCTGAAAGGTCAGCCATGTCCGGAGGAAGTCCGCGCGTTCATCCCGGCAGATGAATTCGCCCGCAGCGGCACCACCAACAACTTTGCCAACGACATCCTTACCGGTTCGGCATCCCTGCTAGCCCGGGAATACAAGGCCGGGCGCCTGGACAGCATTCGTCTGGCACGGCTGGAATCGACGATGGTCGAGCTGTCCAACAGCCAGGGCGGAATGGAACGGATCGCCAATACTCCGCTGCCCTACCCTTACGTTTACTTCCCGCGCCTGTTTATCTCGCTGTTCTGCCTGATTGTGCCAGTAGGGCTAGTCGAGTCACTGGGCTGGTTCACCCCGCTCGCCTCGACGGTAGTGGGCTTCATGCTGCTGGCCATCGAACGCATCGGCACCGATCTGCAAAGCCCGTTTCGCCATAGCGAGCACCAGATCCAGATGGAAGCCCTGTGCGAAACCATCGAGAAAAACCTGCAGTCGATGCAGCGCGATTCGTTGGGGGATGCGCGCAGGGTTGAAGAAACGGCTTGAAGACAAGCTTGGAGGGAAGCTAGGGCGTAGAGCCCTAGCGAGTTGCAGCGATCACTTTTTCTTTTTCGCCGGCTTGTCTGCCTTTTTGGAATCCTTGGCCTTTTCCGGCTTGCTATCGGCTTTTTTTGCAGACTTCTTCGGTTCGGCGTCTTTCTTCTTGTCTTTCTTGTCGGAAGACTTTGAAAGCGCCGAAGCTGCAGCTGACTTCTTGTCCGGCGAGGACTTTTTGTCTTTCAAATCCTTGCTGGCTTTCGAAGCGTCATCTTTGCTTTTCTTCTCGTCTTTAGCCACGTTTGACCACCTCTCGGAATATGCCGGTATTGGCACAGCGCCTGTGCAATTGATCACAGGTTGATCATTAGGCGTACGCGTTCGGACGGGGTTCAGATTATTTGGAGGCCTCGACTGGTTGAATCCACATCCGAAAGCGGTCATAGGGTTTTGCTGGCAGACGGCACCAGGCCCACGACAAGTGCCTCTATTAATGCACTGACCTTGGGAAGAGCCTGACGGCTCCTTGGCCAGATCACCGGTAGGTGAGTGCCCGATTGCCGCCTGTGCGGCAGGTTGCAACTGACTAGAATGAAACGATGGAAATGAGTGCTGCGGGCACGGTTTCAGCTCCAATTCAAGCAAAGACGCTAACTCGCAAGCCCTTGGAATGTGCTGTCCATCGTGTGTCGGTCGTAACCCAACAGATATATATGATGCTGACGATACAGCTGTGAAAGAAAATCTTTGTTGGGGCCGACTACATCCATACCTCTGTCGTCGTACGGAAAAACCATGACGTGCTTCTTCAAATTGAAAAGGTATACAGCGCATTCGGGGTTAGGCTGAATTACGCCAAAGTCACTAGCCAAAGCACACCAAAGAAATGCTTGAAGCAGAGTCGCTGGCGCTTCAAATGCAACGTTGATCCAATACTCCGGCTCACTTTCGCAAAGCCATTCCTCGGGGTCTATTTTTTCACTCCAGACTGAGCGTTGCGTGGGTATGTTGATACCGGCAGAACGGAGAGCGTGAATCCGGGATCTATGAGCAAATTGATTGCTACCAGAATGAACGCGCAGACAAGCAACAAGCGTCGCATCATCAAGGAAGATATCGCTGCAGATCTTCGTTGATTTTAGAAGTGCCGTTTGAAATTGCTGAATCACTCCACCCGTTTCAGAGAGTTCAAAACGCAGACCTCCTGGATAGGAATAGAAAAGTGGTCTGGCAAATGCGCATCCCCCAAACATCCTGTCAATTTCAAGTTGTAGATTCACTTTATCCCTCATGGCTAACTAATAGCCCGATTCTCTAGCCATGGGCGCTGCCAAGATCTCAGCCAAGCCGCAGCGCCCGCGTCGCTTTTAGCCGATAACGGCCAATCAGCTGTTTAATGCCATCGACTTATCGCCTCCCCGGCCGCACACCCTCTTACTCAGGCCTGATCCAACGCCTCGATCACACCTTTGTCCTCACCGAGGAAGCCGCCGCTCTGATGCGACCACAGCCGCGCATACACGCCGTTCTTTTCCAGCAATTCGGAATGGGTGCCCTGCTCGATGATGCGTCCGTCATCCATGACAATCAGCCGATCCATCGCCGCAATCGTCGACAGTCGATGGGCAATCGCAATCACGGTCTTGCCCTGCATCATTTCATCGAGGCTTTCCTGAATCGCCACTTCGACTTCCGAGTCCAGCGCGCTGGTGGCCTCGTCGAGTAGCAGGATCGGCGCGTTCTTCAGCATCACTCGGGCAATCGCCACACGTTGGCGCTGGCCGCCGGACAGCTTGATCCCGCGCTCACCCACCAAGGTGTCGTAGCCCGTGTGTCCTTGCCGATCGCTCAACTGGCTGATGAACTCATCGGCCTGAGCGTTGGCAGCGGCGCGGCGGATTTGCGCGTCGGTGGCATCGGGGCGGCCGTAGGCGATGTTGTCGCGAATCGAACGGTGCAGCAGCGAAGTGTCCTGGGTGACCATGCCGATGGCGCTGCGCAAACTGTCTTGGGTCACGTGCGCAATGTTCTGGCCGTCGATACGGATCTCGCCGCTGTCGACATCATAGAAGCGCAGCAGCAGGTTGATCAGCGTCGACTTGCCGGCGCCGGAGCGCCCTACCAAACCGATTTTTTCGCCGGGGCGAATACTCAGGCTCAGGCCATCGAGCACCTGACGCTCGCCACCGTAGTTGAACTTCACCTTGTCGAACGTCACCGCGCCGCCAGAAGTGACCAGCACGCCGGCGTCCGGCGCGTCCTGCACCTTGGTGCCTTGGGTCAGCGTGGCCATGCCGTCCTGAACGGTGCCGATGCTTTCGAACAGCGAGGTCATCTGCCACATGATCCAGTTCGACATGCCATTGATCCGCAACGCCATGGCAGTGATCGCCGCCACCGCACCGGCGCCGACATCGCCCTGATGCCACAGCCACAGGGCGTAACCACCGGCGGACATGATCAACCCGACTACCAGCGCCTGGTTGACGATCTCGAACAGGCTGACCAGACGCATCTGGCGAAAACCGGTCTGCTTGAAATCCTCCATCGCCGCCCGCGCGAAGTGCGCTTCGCGATTGGAATGGGAGAACAGCTTGACCGTGGTGATGTTGGTGTAAGCGTCGGCGATACGCCCGGTCATCATCGACCGCGCATTGGCTTGCTCCTGTCCGACCTTGCCCAGACGCGGTACGAAGTACCACATCGCCAAGCCAAACAGCACGACCCAAGCAAGAAACGGCAGCATCAGTTTCAACGCAAAGCCGCCGGCCAGGGCGATGATCGCGATGAAGTACACACCGATCCCAGGCAAGATCTCGATCATGGTGAACAGCACGTCGCGTACAGCGAGCGCCGTCTGCATCACCTTGGTCGTGACCCGACCGGAAAACTCATCGGAGAAAAACGAAAGGCTTTGCCGCAGCATCAGCCGGTGGAAATCCCAGCGCAGGCGCAATGGCAGGTTAATCGCCAGGATCTGATGCTGGACCATGGTGCGCAACGCCACCAGCCCGACACTGAGCACCATGACGATGCCCATGCCCCACAACACGCGGCTTTCTTGCACAGCCGCTTCGCCACCGGCCTGCCAGGTTGAGAGCAGATCGACGACCTGACCGAGGAACGAAAATAACCACGCCTCGTAAATCGACACGGCGGCACTGAGCAACGCCAGCGCCAGGATGTAGCCGCGTGCGCCCCGGGTGCAGGCCCACAGGAATTTAGCCAGACCGTTGGGTGGCGGTGGTACCTCGTCAGGCGGGAAAGGGTCGAGTCTTCGTTCAAACACACGAAGCATGGTGTTCTCCAAAACAGTCAAGTCAGGGAGATTCTGCCACCGATTGGATCCCGGGAGGTCTTTGTGAAAAAGTGTGTGCTCCTGACCTGGCGAGTACCTGCCGTATCTACCAAACCGCAATATGCGAATCCGCCCTCGGCTCAGTCCCCCCACACAACACACCCGTCACCGGATCACGCAAAATGATCTGACCTCGTCCGTAATCTGTCAGATCACTGGCGATCTGCACCTCATGCCCGCGACGGGCCAACGCATTGGCCAGATCCCTTGAAGCGCCCTGTTCGATGCCGACCTTCATCCCGCCAAGCCACTGCCAGCGCGGCGCGTCCAGTGCCGATTGCGGGTTCAAGCCGAAATCCACCAGGTTCATGACCATCTGCACATGGCCCTGCGGCTGCATGTAGCCGCCCATCACGCCGAACGGGCCCAACGCCTGACCGTCCTTGGTGAGGAAGCCAGGAATAATCGTGTGAAAGGTCTTTTTGCCCGGAGCCAACGCGTTGGCATGTTGCGGATCAAGGCTGAATTCCTGCCCGCGGTTCTGCAGGGCGATGCCACTGTCAGGCAGCACCACGCCTGAGCCAAAGCCGTGGTAATTGCTCTGGATGAACGACACCATGTTGCCCTGCCCGTCCGCCGTGGCCAGATACACCGTGCCGCTGGCGTGGGGATCGCCCGGCATCGGCGGCTGGGCCTGTTCGCCGATCTGTGCACGGCGGCGGGCGCTGTACTCGTCGCTCAGCAGATCATCCACGGCCACGCGCATGTGCAGCGGATCCGTGATGTAGTGCAGACCATCGCTGTAGGCCAGTTTCATTGCCTCCAGTTGCCGGTGCCAGGTCTGCTGGCTGTCACGGTGATCGAAGTCGAAACCCTCGAGAATCTTCAGCGCCATCAAGGCGACCAGACCCTGCCCGCTCGGCGGGATTTCCCAGACATCCACGCCACGGTAATTGACGTGAATCGGCTCCACCCATTGCGCACGGTAATGCTCCAGATCCGTGGCGCGCAGATAGCCGCCGGTAGCTCGTGAATGCGCATCCAGGCGTTGCGCCAACGCGCCGCGATACAAACTTTCGCAACGGGTATCCGCCAATTCTTCAAGGGTTCGCGCCTGCGCCGGGTTACGGAAAATCTCGCCGGCCTTGGGCGCGCGACCGTCAATCAGGAACGTATCGAACCAGGCCTGTAGCACTTGATCGCGATGGGGAGTGAACTCATCCAGCGCGATCTGCCACTGATGGGCAACCACCGGCGACAGCGGAAAACCGTCTCTGGCCAGGCTGATTGCCGGTTGCAGCAGATCGGCGAACGGCAACACGCCAAAGCGTTGCGACAGCTCGGCCCAGGCCGACGGACATCCCGGCACCGTCACCGGCGTCCAGCCATACAACGGCATTTGCTCATGGCCGGCCGCTTTGACCGCTTCGATACTTAACGATGCCGGGGCGTGGCCGTTGGCATTGAGGCCATGCAACTGATCCTTGAACCAGACCAGCGCAAACGCGTCACCGCCCAGGCCACAGCCCGTAGGCTCGACCACGGTCAGGGCCGCCGCCGTGGCGATGGCGGCGTCGATCGCATTGCCGCCCTTTTGCAGCATTTCGATGCCGGCCTGTGCGGCCAGCGGCTGGGATGCCGCGACCATGCCACGACGGGCAAACACGCTTTGGCGTTGCGACGGATAGGGATATTCGTGAGCAGAAAATTTCAACATGGCAGAGGCTCTTCAAATCAGCAATTCATTGGCCGGACTTGATCCGGTTCCATTCGCGGGTGATCAGGCGCTGGATGTTTTCCGGCAGTCTTCTCGAAGATCTGCAACGTGTCGGGGCTGCGGCGCCGCGAACAAGCTCGATAAACGCATCGTCGAAATCCTTGTGAAGTTCACAGCACGCGGCTGAGAAAGGCCTGGGTACGGGGATGGGTGGGACGACTGAAAATCTGTTCCGGCGGGCCTTGTTCGATCAGTTCACCCTGATCGAGCACCACCACCCGGTCGGCCACCTCGCGGGCAAAACCCATTTCATGGGTGACCACGACCATGGTCATGCCCTCCTCGGCCAACTCCTTCATCACTTGCAGAACCTCGCCGACAGTTTCCGGGTCGAGGGCGCTGGTGGGCTCGTCGAACAGCATCGCCTGTGGCTTCATCGCCAGCGCTCGGGCAATGGCGACGCGTTGCTGCTGACCGCCGGAAAGCATCGACGGGTAATGACTGGCCTTGTCCGCCAGCCCGACTCGCTTGAGCAATGCGTGCGCCTGCTCCAGCGCAGCCTGGCGCGGCACACCCAACACCTGAATCGGTGCTTCGATGATGTTTTCCAGGGCGGTCATGTGCGGGAACAGATTGAAGCGCTGGAACACCATGCCGATGTCCCGGCGCTGGCGAGCGATGTTGCGTTCCGAGTCGCGCACCAGACTGCCGTCCGCCCGCGTGCGATAGCCCATGGGCCGGCCGCTGACGCGAATCTCCCCGGACTGAATGTCTTCGAGCAGGTTGATGCAGCGAATAAACGTGGTCTTGCCCGAGCCTGAAGCGCCAATCAGCACCACCACTTCGCCACGGCGAACTTGCAGCGAGATGCCCTTGAGAATCTGCAGATCTCCGAAGGACTTGTGAATGTTCAGCGCCTCGATGATCAGCTCGTCACTTTGATGCGCCATGATTAGCGTCCCCTCAGCAGTTTCAGCGTGTTGCGCCCGAACATCCGGCTGGAGGCCGGCGGCGGCGAAGATGGTCTGTCGGACTGGCCGAAACGGTTCTCCAGCCAGCGCTGAAAGAAGCCCCACAGCGTGGTGAGCAACAGGAAATAAATCGCCACCACCAGGTACAACTCGAACACCCGAAAGGTCGCCGAGGTGACCATCTGCGTACTGAGCAACAGCTCCTGCACGCCGATCACGCTGACCAGCGTGGTGTTTTTCAGCATCACGTTGAATTCATTGCCCAGCGGCGGCACGATCACCCGAAACGCCTGCGGCAGGACGATACGGCGCATCAGTTTGGCGAAGGTCATGCCCAGCGAGCGCCCGGCCTCGTACTGGCCCTTGTCCACGGCGCCGATCCCGGCACGAATGATCTCGGCCATGTACGCGCCTTCGTTGAGGCCCAGAGCAATGATCGCCGCCTGGATATTGCCGGGGATCACCAGCCCGAACAGCTCAATGTCTTCGAAGCGAAAAATCCCGCCCGCCGCCAGCGCCGTGTAGAGAAAGACGATTTGCACCAGCAACGGCGTGCCGCGCATCAGCCATACATAAAAGCGCACCGGCAGATGCAGCAAAGGGTTCTTCGATAAGCGCAACAATGCGGCGGCCAACCCCAACACACAGCCCAGCAACATCGCCAACACACTGATCAGACAGGTCAGCCAGAGCCCGGTGAGGTACACACCGCTGGGCTGCAACAGGTACTGCCAGAACACATCCCAATTGAAGTTCATCAACGCTTACCTCAATCGAGTGTGTCGCTGGAGACGTGCCACTTGTTCAGAAGCTGGTTGTAGCTGCCATCGCTGCGCATGTCGCTGATGATCTGCTGCACCGCAGCGCTCAGTTGCGGATCGTCCTTGCGAATGCCCAGACCGGTGAGGATCCGGCTGAAGGCCGGTACGCCTTCTTCGAACAGATCCGGGGCCATCGCAGCGTAATAACCGGCGGTTTCCACCGTGGTGCCGTAAGCATCGACCTGACTGATGCGCAGCGCCTGGAAGGCATCGGTGTCGGTGTTGTAGACCACCAGCTTCATCGGCGGCTTGCCGGCCTTGGTCAGGCTTTCATTCTCGGTGTCGAGCAAGGTCTTGATGGTCGAACCGTTGAGCACCGCGATCTTGTGCCCGCTCAGATCCGCGAGGGTTTTCAGCGCCTTCGGATTGCCCTTGGGCACCACCACCGCCTGACTGGAATACATGTAGTTGACGATGTCGATCACCTCGCGGCGCTCGGGCTTATCGAACAACTGATCGACGATCATGTCGCATTGTTTGGCGAGCAACGCCGGGAGCAATCCGGAAAACGGAATCACCCGCCAATCAACCTTCTTGTCCCCCAGACGCTTGGCGATTTCCAAGCCCAGGTCGACGGTCAGGCCTTTGGGCTTCTGCGCTTCATCGAAGGACACCAGTGGCGGCGAATCCATGCCCGAGCAATAGGTGAGTTTGTCGACCTTGACCAGACGCTCCGGCACCGTCGGTGCGGCAAGCGCCCACTGCGAACAGAGCCCGAGGGAAATTGCAGCCAGTAACAGGCGAGATGTATGCATGACCAGACACTCCAGTTCGATTAGTAACGGGGCAGTACTCAAAGTCAAAACATCGGCGGATTCGGGTTCCGCTCTGTGGTTATTTTTCCGATTGCAGAAACTTGATCAGCTCGGGCACCGTGCCTTCGATGTGTTCACGCACCACGGCCTCGGCCTGGCTGGCGTCGCCGGCGCGAATTGCATCAAGGATCATCTGGTGTTCCTGGCGCGCACTCAGGGGCTTTTCGATGTGCTGCAGCCACAGGCGCATGGGCGCTTCGATCAGCGCGTAGAGGGCGCTGATCTGCTTCAGCAGCCGTGGGCGATCGCTGAGGCTGCACAGGTACTCATGGAATTTGCGATGGCGACTGACCCACGCCGCACTCTCCTCGCGGTAGTCATCCATTTCATCGAGAAGCCGCTCCAGCGCCGTCAACTGACGCTCGCTGATCTTTGGTACGGCGATACGAATCGCCAACCCTTCCAGGGCGCTGCGCATCTCGAAGACCTCATGCATTTGCTCGACATCCAGACCGCTGACCACCGCGCCGCGGTTGGGCCGCAGCGTCACCAGGCCCTGCGCATCGAGGCGGCGAAAGGCTTCGCGCACCGGCATGCGGCTCATGCCGATTTCACTGGCAATGTCCTCGGCAATCAACCGGTCACCCTTGCGATAACGACCGCCGCAGATGCCTTCCAACAGAAAGTTGTAGGCCTCCTCCTCGGCGGTCATCGGTTGACGCTGGTCATAGGCGGGAGCGAATTGCATGGCAGCACCTTTTGTCTTTTTGTATCCAATTATCCACGGATACAAAAAAGCACGATGCATGCCAGATTTCTCCGCACCGTGCCAAGCGCTTGATTTGAATGATTTAAGCGGAAAACGGCGATCAGCTCCTGCTACGCCGAACTTGGGACGTGCTACCCAATAGCTCATTGCGAGCCCCGGAAAGGTGCAGATTGGTAGCTGAGTAACACTCAGGTCAGCAGCACCCTTCCGGTACGTTTTTCAGCAAGTTTTTCAGCGATCGCATTCACTGCGTCACCACCACCTTGCCGATCATCTGCGGATGCAACACGCAAAAATACTCAAACTCCCCCGGTGTATTGAACACCCAGGAAAAGCTGTCATTGGTATCCAGCGCCCCTGAGCGAAACACCTTGTGGGTTTCCGCCACCGTATGCGGAATCTGATCGTCATTGACCCACGTCACCTTGGTACCGACGGCCACGGTCAGGTCCTTGGGGCCGAACATGAATTCCTTGATGTCGATCTTCACTTCCGTCGCCCACACCGGCATCGCCAGCAGCAGGCCCATCAGCGCCAACAGTTGCCTTTTCATTTGCGTGTCCTCGGTTAAACCAGTGTTGAGTCAATCAGTGCCAGCGGGTGATCGCCCTGGGTCGCACGCACGTCGGTGATCCCCAGGTAATTGCGCAGTTGATCGGCCGCTACCGTCATCGGCCCCGGCGACGGTGCGGCACCCGGAGCCGGCTGTGGATAGGCAGTGCCACGGGCGGTGTGGAAGGTGATATTGCCTTCGACTTTCTGGATCACCTGATGAATGTGCCCGTTCAACACCGTCACCGAACCGTACTTGCGCAGCATCGCAATCGCCTGATCGCCGTCCTCGGTGCCCCAGCCCCACGGCTGATAAATGGTCCACAGCGGGATGTGGGTGAACACGACGATGGGGGTGCTGCTGCTGACCGCGCGCAAATCATCGGCCAGCCAGGCCAGTTGATCGGCGCCGAGGGTGGCTTCGTGACCGGCCTGGAAGTTGAAGACATTGATCAGCCCGATGAAGTGCACGCCGTGATCATCGAAGCTGTACCAGCCGTTGCCTTTGGTGCCTTTGCCGTAGCGTTCCAGGTAAAGCTTGCCGCCGCCCTCGTCAAGGGTGTCGTGTTCACCTGGCACGTAATGCACGGTGGATGGCAGGCCCTTGAGCAACTGCGCGGCGGTGTCGAATTCTTCAGGCTTGGACAGGTGCGTGATGTCGCCGGTGTGCAGAATCAGTGCGGGACGTTTGGGCAGCGCGATGACCTTGTCGATCGCCACTTGCAAGGTCTTGACCGGCTCCGGATTGGCTTCCTTGTTGAAGCCGATGTGCGAGTCGCTGATCTGTACGAAGTGAAAGCTGCTGGCCAGCGCTTTTGGATCATTGACGTTGCCCGCCTCGTCCAGCGCAAAGGCTTTGGGAACCCCGCCGCTCAAGGCCCAGATGACCCCCGCCCCGGCCCACGCCGAGCATTTGAGCAGGGTGCGCCGGTCCGGGTTGAGCAAGCCGTCGGTGCGCAATGGGTGTTTTGCTTGAATGTCCATCGGTATGTCCTCGCGGGCGGACTACAGTGAGGTAGCTGACACGAGGTAAACCTTGCGACGCGAGGGTTTATTCCACGTCGCAAAACAAATTGTTTTTCGGGAATAAAACCCGGCGCAGCACGGTTATAGGGGTGTGACAGTGCGGAACCCACCATGAAGCGATTTGAGGAACTGATTGCGCCGCATCTGGACGCGGCCTACAACCTTGCGCGCTGGCTGACCGGCAACGACAGCGCCGCGCGCGACGTCGTGCAGGAAAGCGCCCTGCGCGCCTTCCGGTTTTTGCAGCGTTTCGCCGATGGCAATGCCAAGGCGTGGTTTCTGACCATTGTGCGCAACGAAAGCTACACCTGGCTCAAGGCGTCGGCCGGACGCCATTGGGTTGCCATCGATGACGAAAGCGCGGCTGGCGACGGCGCATTGAGCCACAGTCAAACCCCGGAGCTGCTGGCGATTCACACTGAAAACGCCGCGCTGTTGCAACAAGCGCTATGCGCCTTGCCGCCGGTGTTTCGCGAGGTGATTGTGCTCAAGGAACTCGAAGACCTGCCCTACAAGGACATCGCCCTGGTGGTCGATATTCCCATCGGGACCGTCATGTCCAGGCTGGCCCGGGCGCGGGCCATGCTCAAGCTCGAATTACTGAAGTTGCACAACCATGAATGAACTCGACTGCACGGTTTGCCAGACACAGCTGCACGGCTATCTGGATCAGGAGCTTGATCCGGCGACAGCTGCGCAGGTGGCAGCGCACTTGAGCGCCTGCGCCGAGTGCGCGCGGCTGCATGATCAAGCGAAGTTGCTCAAGCTCAGCGTGAAGCGCCATGCGCCCTACTACCCCGCCCCCGCCTCATTGGTGGCCAGCGTGTTCGCCGCAGACAAACCCGCGCCGGGGTTCATCCAGCGCTGGCAAAAATGGCTGGCCCCGGCCTTTTCCGCCGCAGCGCTGGCCCTGGCGATGGTGCTGTATATCGCCACTCCCGGCAGCGAGCAACCACTGATCGACGAGGCCGTTTCCAGTCACGTTCGTTCGTTGATGGGCGAGCATCTGAACGATGTGGTGTCGTCCGATCGCCACACCGTCAAGCCCTGGTTCACCGGCAAACTCGACTTCTCGCCTCCGGTGTTCGACTACACGGCGCAAGGCTTCCCTCTGCTCGGCGGGCGTCTGGATTACCTGCAACACCAGACCACCGCCGCCCTGAGCTACGGGCATGCCAAGCACATCATCAACGTGTTCATCTTGCCCACGACTGAGGCTGACACGGCCACGCAGAGCCGGACGGTTCGCGGCTTTAATGTGGTGTCATGGCAGGCCGGTCACATGCGCTTCGTCTTGGTTTCCGATGTAGAGAAAGCTGAGCTGGAGGCACTGGGGCAGTTGCTCAGGAATGGCTCCTGATCCGGGCGGCGCCGAATCAACACCACGTTTCAGAGCGCTTCACAGGTCTGCCAATAGGAACAGGCAATCCTCCCAGACAAACCGGCATACCCCTTCCCCTGCGCGCTGCCTACCATGGCCTCTCACTTATCCGTCGGAGATTGCCATGCACAGCAGCAAAACCCTGTTCATCACCGGTGTCAGCAGCGGCTTTGGCAGCGCGCTCGCACAAGAAGCGCTCAACGCCGGTCACCGGGTGATCGGTACCGTGCGCAACGAGGCCGATCTGAAGTCGTTCGAGGCCCTGTCCGCGGATCGGGCACACGGGGTGTTGCTCGACGTCACCGATTTCGAACGCATCGACGGGGTGATCGCCGATGTCGAAGCCACACTGGGTCCGGTCGATGTGCTGGTGAACAACGCCGGTTACGGACATGAGGGCATTTTCGAGGAGTCACCGCTGGCGGAGATGCGGCGTCAGTTCGACGTCAACGTGTTCGGCGCGGCAGCGATGATCAAGGCGTTCGTGCCGTATTTCCGGCAGCGGCGAGCCGGGCACATTCTGAATATCACCTCGATGGGCGGCACCATCACCATGCCCGGCATTGCCTATTACTGTTCGAGCAAGTTTGCCCTCGAAGGGCTCTCCGATACGCTGAGCAAGGAATTACAGCCGTTCAACATCTTTGTCACGGCGGTAGCCCCCGGTTCGTTTCGCACCGATTGGGCCGGTCGTTCGATGCAGCGCACGGCGCGTAGCATTGCCGACTACGACGCCAGTTTCGACCCGGTGCGCAAGGCCCGCGAAGAGAAAAGCGGCAAGCAGTTGGGCGATCCGCGCAAGGCTGCGCAGGCCATGCTGCAACTGATCGCCAGCGCCGCACCACCCGCACACTTGCTATTGGGCAGCGATGCGCTGAATCTGGTGCGCGACAAACTGCAACGCAGCCTCAGCGAAATCGAGCAATGGGAAACCCTGACCCGCTCGACCGATGGCTGAGTCCCGGCACAGAGATCAATACCCATGAGTCCATCCGATCCGTACACCGCGCGCATGGTGCAGTTGCTCGAACAGCTCGCGCCGTTGGAGGGCTACAACCTCAGTGCGCTGGAAGACGTGCGTTTTCTGCGCTCGAATCGACCGCTGAGCAACACTCCGGTGCTGTATGACCCGGGCATCGTGATTCTCTGTCAGGGGCGCAAGCGCGGCTATCTGGGCGATGACGTTTACGTCTATGACGCCCAGCATTATCTGGTGGTGTCGGTGCCGGTGCCGTTCACCATGGAAACCGAGGCCAGTGCGGCTGAACCGATGCTCGCGGTGTATATGCGCCTCGACCTGCAATTGGCCAGCGAGTTGATGCTGCAGGTCGACGAGGTGTTCGGGCCGAGCGACGCTCCGCCAAAGGGCATGTACGCCTCGCCGATGGATGATCCATTGCGCGCCTCGACCCTGCGCTTTCTCGAAGCGATGAGCGATCCGGGCGACGCGCAGATCCTCGGGCCGGCGCTGGTTCGGGAGATCTACTACCGGATTCTGACCGGTGCCCAGGGCGGTTCGATGCGTGCGGCACTCCAGCAGCAAGGGCATTTCGGCAAGGTCAGCCGGGCGATCCGGCGGATTCACAGCAGCTATGAGCAACGTCTGGATGTCGAGTCCCTCGCCGAGGAAGCGGGGATGAGCATACCGAGCTTTCATGTGCATTTTCGCAACGTCACCGACTCATCGCCGATGCAATACCTCAAGGCCACGCGCCTGCATCAGGCGCGCTTGCTGATGCTGCGTGGCGCCATGCCGGCCGCGACGGCAGCGTTCAACGTCGGTTATGAAAGCGCCTCGCAGTTCAGCCGCGAGTTCAAGCGCTTCTTCGGCCGCACGCCGCTGGCCGAGGTCGCGTGGATGAAGGCCACGTATGCCCTGCCCCCGTCCGCCACGCCCTCCCCGTATGTGTCTTCGCACTGAGCACTGATCGCTCCCGGCCATCGCACGCCCGCCGCAGTCTCAAGGCAAAATCCCCGCGCATTCACTACGCTTGAGAAATCCGCCTCGGTGCAAACCCGGCAAACACATTGAACATTGCACGTGGGCCGCTGTTCCAGATGATTCAGCTACAGATTCAAGGACGAGCATATGGATGTTTTCGCTCCTGCAACGCCGGTTCCACCTCAGCAAAGTGCAATCACTCGCCGTCTGGCCTTCGCGGTCGGCGCGCTGTTTGTCGTTGGGGTGATTGCCACTATCGGCACCTTGCTCAGCATCGCTACTCGACTGGATCGCGAGGATGTCGAGGAGACGCGGTTCTATACCGCCCGTGCGTTGGAAAATCGCATCAGCGCGTCGAAAAGCTATATCACCAGCTACGCCGACTGGACCACGGCCTACGAACACCTACACGCCCAAGTCGACACCGACTGGGCCTATACCCAGCAGAACATCGGCAAGACGCTGTTCACCACTGACGGTTATGACGGCGTGTTCGTGCTGGATCGGCAACGCACCAAATACGCTGTGGTGCAAGGCGAGCAAGAAAACGGCGACCTCTCGCGTTGGCTCAAGGTCACCGCCGCCGCGCTGGTGGATCAGGTGCAGAGCCAGGCTGATCTGACCGTGCCCATCAGCACCTATTCGCTGTTCGACGGCTGGCCGGCACTGGTCACGGCGGCGGCTATCCTGCCTAACGATGAGCGTCCGGTGGGCGATCCCAAACAAACCTCGGTACTGGTGTTCGTCGACAAGCTCACGCCCAGCAAACTGCAGGCACTCGGCACGGCCTATGGCCTGAACAACCTGATGCTGACCCAGGATGATCAACTCGCCAAGACGCAACCGCGCGTGCCGCTGGACAGCACCGGTTACAGCCTGACGGCGGATCTTGAACGCCCCGGCCAGCAATTGTTGTGGTCATTGCTACCATCACTCGGCGCGGTGCTGGTGGTGCTGATGCTGTTGACTGCGTATTTCCTGCGCTACGCCTTGCGCTCGTCCACTTACGTCGACCATAGCTTCAGCACCTTGCAGGCCTCGAATCAGGCGCTGGAGGCGGCCAATCATGCGCTGGAGGCCAGTGAAGAACGTTTTCGCGCCGTGGCCGAAGCGGCGTCGGACTGGATCTGGGAGGTCGACAATCAACTGCGCCTGACCTACCTCTCGGCGCGCTTCAGCGAAGTGACCGGTTACCCGCAAACCCAGTGGATCGGCCAAAGCATCGGGCAATTGGTGACGTGCGATACCACCCCGCTGGAGCTGTGGCTGAAGAAACTTACCGAAGACAGCAATGCCAGCGACCTGCGTTGCACCTACCGCGATCATGCCGGGCAGCAACGTTATTGCCGGTTGTCGGCACGCCCGATCCTCGACAAGCACACCGTGAGCGGCTATCGCGGCACCGCCAGTGACATCACCGACGAAGTCGCTGCCCATGCGCAGATCCAGCACCTGTCGATGCACGACGCCCTCACCGGCCTACCCAATCGCAACCAGTTGGCGCGTTATCTGGATGATGCACTGCAACTCAAGGAGCATGCGCCAGCGCTGTCGCTGCTGGTGATCGATCTGGACAACTTCAAGCCGATCAACGACTCCCTCGGCCACCCGGCGGGCGATGCGGTGTTGCAGGAAGTCGCCAGTCGCCTGCGCGAATGCACCCGTGAGCTCGACATCGTCGCCCGCCTGGGCGGTGACGAATTCGTCGTGGTGCTCAATGGTATGGACAGCCGTCAGGAAGTCGAGCGGTTTTGCACGCGGCTGCTCGACAGCCTGCACCAGCCGCTGATCTTCGAACATCATCCGCTGCACGTGGGTGCAAGCATCGGCATTGCCCTGAGCCGGCGTCAGGGCTTCGTGCCAAGCGAGTTGATCCGTTGCGCCGACATCGCGCTGTATCAGGCCAAGTCCGAGGGCAAGAACACCTGGTGCTATTTCGAAGCGCACATGAGCGACCAGATCCAGACTCGCCGGCAGATGGAAAGCGATTTGCGCGGTGCGCTGAATAATGACGAATTCGTCCTGCACTACCAGCCGCGCTATACGGTCGACGGCAAGCACATCGTCTCGGTCGAAGCCCTGGTGCGCTGGCAGCATCCGACCAAGGGCCTGCTCGGGCCGGACGTGTTCATCAGCCTTGCGGAGCAGACCGACCTGATCGTGCCGCTGGGACGCTGGGTACTGCGCGAAGCCTGTGAAACAGCCCTCACCTGGCCGGCGGACATCCTGTTGTCAGTCAATCTGTCCCCGGCGCAGTTCACCCTCAGCGATGTCGTCGAAGACGTGCGGGAAGCGTTGGTGCAGACGCGTTTGCCGGCCAGTCGCCTGGAATTGGAAATCACCGAAAACGTGATGCTGGTCGACACCGACGGCGCGCTGGCCACCATGAATGCGCTCAAGCAACTGGGCGTGCGCCTGAACATGGACGACTTCGGTACCGGCTACTCGTCCCTCGGTTACCTGCGCGCCTACCCGTTCGACGGGATCAAGATCGACAAGCGTTTCATCGCCTCGATCAGCCTCGGCGCCAATGATCGCGCGGTGGTGCAGGCGATCATTGGTCTGGGCAAAGCCATGGGCCTGACCGTGACCGCCGAAGGTGTCGAGACTGAGGAACAACTGGAGATTCTCGGCAAGGATCAATGCAACGAGGTGCAGGGCTACTTCATGAGTCGGCCGATCGACAAGACCGCGTTTGCACAGTTGTTGAAAAGCGTCAGGACCGAGCCGGCCGATCACTCGTCACCCAAGAAAGGGCGCGTCATTTAGCCGGCCTTACATCACTGTCAATATTCAATCATTGAAATGCACAAAGCCCGTTTCGACACGCTTCGTTAATGCGGCTTTCCTGTTGACTTTAATCGGTTCTGTTCAGGGTGTGTTTAGGGCCGCCATGCTTGAATAGTCCTCGTTGCGGGCTAGGCTCGAAGTTAATCTCGCGCCACACACAAGTTCAATGCAGGCGTCACCGGACTGTCAGGATGGCGGTCAAAAGAACAACTTCACTAAAGGGTTAACGATGGATCGATATGATGCCCCGCTGGTTGTAGAGCGCACTTCGCGGGCTGGAATGTTGACGGGACTGATTACGAGAAATCCCTGCCTGAGCATTTTTTTCATGACACTGGCCGTGTTCATGGCATTGCAGTACAAACCCGCTGTCCTCAACTACACAACACGCTTTGTCGACTTTGCCGAGTACATGTTGCAGCACGGTGTCACGCTGTTCCCGATTGCCGACGACCTCAAGCCTTATCCCGACTACACGGTCCTCAATACGTTGTTGGTCTATCTGGTTTCCTTGCCGTTCGGCCGGGTGTCCGTTCTTTCCATGGGTTTTCCGTCCTGCGTGGCCGCGTCGCTGATGCTGGTATTCATTTATCGGCTGGGCGCGTTGCGCAGCAAAAAATGGGGCGCGTATGGCGTTCTTTTCAGCCTGCTCACCTGGGCCTTTCTTGACGGCGTCAACTCGCTGGCACTGGATATCTATCCGGCGTTGTTAACGGTGATGTGCTTCTATTTTGCCTATTCGGCGGAAATGAAAAAGGACCCGCGGCGCCTGGTGTTTCTGTACCTCGGTCTGGCGCTGGGATTCGCGTTTCGTGGGCCTATTGGCTTGATCGGACCTGCGAGTGTCATTGGCGCTTATTACTTGCTGAGCCGGCAGTGGCGCCTGTTGCTGCTGTTTTCATTGCTCTCGGGCGTGATTCTGGCGGTGGGGGTTGTGTTGCTGGCATGGGCGGCCTACTTGCAAGGGGGGCAAGCGTTCCTCGAGGAAGTGCTGAACATGCAAGGCATCGGACGCTTCGGTTCCGACCACGCGCCACGCTATTACTTCTACTTCTCCGCAGGCCTGCTGACCTACGGCATCACGGTGTTTTACGCCATCAACGTGATTCTCAGGAAGTACAAACTGTTCTTTCGCCCAACCCGCGATAAAGACATCGACCTGCTGCTCTATCTGAGCGGGTGGCTGTTGGTGCTGCTGGTGCTGTTCACTGTTCCCAGTTCCAAGAAAGCGCGCTACATCCTGGCAATCACCCCGGCCATTTCGCTGCTGGCCGCCTACCTCTTCGTCAGCAAGGAAGCCGTCTTCGTACGTGCCAGAAACGGCCTGCTGAACTTCTGCCTGAAGTTGCCCATGCTGGGGTTGGGGATGCTGGTGGCGGTGCTGGTTTACAACAACTTCGCCAATGTCCCGTTACAGCCCAACTACCTCGGCGCAGGCCTGGGGCTGTCCGCGTTGTTGAGCTTCTATCATGTTAAACAGGAGTACTTCGTCGAACATCCCTATCGCGAGTTCTTGACGCTTTCGTTTGGGGTAGCGGCATTTCTGATACTGGATATGTTTTTCTTCAACCCAATCACCTACCACTTGGAACTCATGATCGAACCCACGCCGAAGTTTCTGCCGTATTGGTTTTGGTGAAGCCTCTTCCTGATTCATGAGTCAGCGACACGACTGTCCAGTATCCATATGTTGGTATCTGAGAGGGTCATGACGCAATCTGGCTACGGAATCGTCGGAAATGTTCGTCGGTTCAGGGCACGCCATTGTCGCAGCAGGGCCGGCACAAAAGCAGTCGTTTGCAGCAGTAAAAAAATAAAGGTGGCGCCCGCTTTCGCGAGCGACACCTTCATCCACTGCCCGCTAATCAGGCCTTCTTCCTCGCCTCTTCCAGCGCTTTTTCAGCGTTGAACCCGTCGAAGTTCTCGAATACGCCCAGAAAGGCCGATTCGTGTGCTCACTGAACTGCTGATCGAGTTCTTCGGCGAAACACCATACCTGGCAGTGCAGCCGCTGTCACATCAGGCAGACTTCAGGTGATGCGGGCAAGCTATCCAGAAATGCGCCAATCTGACGCTTGCATCGCAAGTGCACCGTCGGGATCTGCGGGCCAATGGCCTGACGCACCGCCTCGATACCAGGGCGATAGCCACGATCGAAATTCCATACGAAGTTCAGGAATGTCAGGTACGCCCGATCAAGCTTCTCTGTACAACCTGCAGCAAGGTCTGCACGAGGTCGATTCAATACGCTGCGCAGGATCACCCGAGTGAAGCAGGTGAGCCGCGGCGTATCGAGCCAAATGATCAGATCGGCACGAGGCAGGCGCAGGTCGAATGTGCGACGGGCATAGTTGCCTTCACAGATCCAGGCATCCGCTGATATCGCTTCTCTGACGCGTGCGCGAAACTGCTCGGCGTCTGGCTCGATCCAGCCGGGTTCCCAAAACAGGGTATCCAGATGCACCACCGGCAGACCGAGACGCCTGCCCAAGGCACGGGCAAGGGTAGATTTGCCGCTACCGGCATTGCCAAGAATTACAATCCGTTGCATGGGAACTCCCTGTCGAGAAAAAGCCGGCAATTGTGCGGTTTTTGCAGGGTCAGTTAAAGACTGATGGACAACCGCGCTATCGACGTAAATTTTTGCAGGCTGTTTTGCTATTTGCAGGCCGGGGCAACATGTCGCCGTCGTTAAGCGGCTGCTTTCGGCCAAAAGCGGTCATCCTGCACCGTTAGGTGTCGACCCATTGCGGCCATTCGTAGGAGCCACCACAATCGGAGGACTGTTGCTGGGGAGGTGACACATAGTGAGGATTGAAGTATCAGAGGAAGCCAACTGGAAGCTTTTCGAGGACTTGGCCCGGGTTATTGAGCAAGGGCTGGGCGGTTGCCGGAAAGAGAGGCTTGATGGCCCGGACCAACGCTATTGGGATCTGTTGGTGGATGAACACACGCTTACCCTGCACCTTGAACACTATTTAGGCATTTCAGTGGACATTCCCGATAGCGCAGATGACATTGCTCGAAGAGTATGTGCGTTGCTCAAGCAGCCTCCTTTACGGGTAAGCCCGCTCTAACAAAGATCCCAACTGATCTAGAAGGCAGGTGTGGGTCGATTTCTGTCTGTAGCCACCGTCAGCTTGTGGCCGACAGCGGTCGCTTGCCGATGTCCGCTTCTGGCCGATTTTTGTCTGTCACCACCGTCAGCTTTGGGTCGAAAGTCGTCGTTCGGTAACCACATCGGAACCTCGCTACTCCCCGCAGGATCGGGTAACAGCGTGGAGATGTGAATCGACTGAGTCGTTGCGTGTTTAACAGATCGCCATCCTGGAAGCGGCTACTTTAGTGGAGATTGATGTGGACATTGACTGTCTATTAAAAAAAAGGCAACTGAACGTGCAAGAGCAAAATGCTCTTGTGGCCCACACACTCATTGTAACCGCCAAAGCTTGGCTGGCCAGAGGGGTCCCTCTCGCCTTAAAAAACTATGGCGAGTCGAAAGGCGTTAGATGGTCAGAAACCGTCGTACTCGGCCTTGAAGTTGACTTTCCCGGAATGCCACGCCTTTATGGTCTTTTGCTCACTCACGCAGAGCGGTTCATAGAGTTTGAAATTGATACCGATAGCACTCATAGGTACGTGGAATCGGTGAGTCAATGGGAGGATGTTTCTGCTAATCAGGACTACGCGTCCCGAAAGCGCGGCACTGGAAAGGGCTTCGCAGCAATTGCTCTCCAGGTGAGGCGCGAACTTCTATACGGCGTTTAGGTGTGAATCACTGAAGCAGAGACTCCATTGTTGATCGTAAGCCGCATTTAATGAGTGGCAGCTTTCGGCCAAGAGTGTGTAAAAACTCCAAAACCAGCTCGGATGATTAAAACTGCCCCCAAATGCGCATTGCCGCACCTGTCCGGCGTCAGTAGGATTCGGTCATCACTGAAACAAATGGATGTGAATATGGAAAGCATGCCGAGAATGGAAATTGAGCGCGTTGCGTATCAAGAGTTTTTAACTCTTTGGGAACGCGGAGCGTTCGATAATCAGCGCTTAGGCCAAGCGTTCTATAACCATTTTCGGCTTCATCGTCTGAGCGACCAAACGCGCCTGTTCGGTCTCTATGAAACTGACGGAGACAAGGCCATGACCGCGATCTCCCGCCTGTTCCAAATCTGATAACTCCGGCCCCGCGTTTCGCGAGAGCAGGGTCAGCCTTGGGTCAATAGTCGCCTCTCATAAGAGACTGAGTTGGCTCAGAGTGTGTAAACGCTTTTGCGAACCCTTGCTATGATTTCTGAGGATTTCATCGCAGGGATCGCCCATGAAGCGCTTTATCCAAGGTGAACATCGAGGCCAAGGCACCTTACTTCCCGAGAGCCTCGACGACTACGTCAGCGATACCAACCCGGTGCGCGTAGTCGACGTCTTTGTCGACGAACTCGACCTGGTCAAACTGGGTTTTGAAGGTGCCATTCCAGCCGATACTGGCCGGCCTGCTTACCATCCCGCGATCCTCTTGAAGATCTACATCTACGGCTATCTGAACCGCATTCAGTCGAGCCGGCGCCTGGAACGAGAAGCCCAGCGTAACGTCGAACTGATGTGGCTGACCGGCCGCTTGATGCCCGATTTCAAGACCATTGCTAACTTCCGAAAAGACAACAGTAAGGCCATCCGAGGCGTCTGCCGCCAATTCGTGGTGCTGTGCCAGCAGTTGGGATTATTTGGAGAAAATCTGGTCGCCATCGACGGAAGTAAATTCAAAGCCGTCAACAACCGCGACCGCAATTTCACCAGCGCCAAACTGAAGCGGCGAATGGAAGAAATTGAATCGAGTATTAATCGATATCTGACTGCGCTCGACAAAGCCGACCAGCAAGAACCCACAGCTTCCGAGCCCAGTGCCGTGCGGCTGGAAGAGAAAATCGCCAAGCTCAAAACTCAAATGAAGGAGCTTCAAGCGATCAAAATCAAACTCAATGAATCGCCGGATAAACAGGTCTCGCTGACCGATCCAGACGCCCGTTCCATGATGACTCGCGGCACGGGAATCGTCGGTTACAACGTGCAGACAGCGGTCGATACCCAGCACCATTTGATCGTTGCACATGAGGTGACCAACGTCGGTTCCGACCGCGATCAACTCAGTTCGATGGCCAAGCAGGCCGGCGAGGCGATGGCGTCAAAAACGCTGTCAGTAGTGGCTGACCGAGGTTACTTCAAAAGCGAAGAAATCCTCGCTTGTCACGATGCCGGCATCACCGCCTATGTGCCCAAGCCGATGACCTCTGGAGCCAAAGCGGACGGGCGTTTCAATAACGATGTTTTCATCTATGACACCGCGAAAAACGAATACATTTGTCCGGCTGGAGAGACGTTGATCTGGCGCTTTTCCAGCGTTGAAAAAGGCATGAAGTTACACCGTTATTGGAGTTCCAATTGCCAGGGATGCGAGCTGAAATCGAAGTGCACACCGAGCAAGCAACGTCGAGTTCGGCGATGGGAGCATGAAGCCGTATTGGAGAAAATGCAGAACAGGCAGTAACGCCCCGGAGATGATGCGCATCCGAAAACGGACAGTTGAGCATCCCTTCGGGACGCTCAAGCAATGGATGGGCGCGACACACTTCCTAACCCGAAAGCTCAATGGGGTTAGCGCCGAGATGAGCTTGAACGTGCTCGCCTACAACCTGAAACGGGTCATGAAAATCATCGGCACGAGCGGCTTGATGAAAGCGTTAACGGCGTAAAAAATCGGTCGTTTTACCCCACTAAAAGGGCTTTAAGAGGCAACTTAGCCGTTTTAACTGATCCGTTTGCGAAACGTGAGCACGGTCTCCTAGGGGCAGTATAGAAAACCCAATCTGAGGTTTTTACACACTCTGGGCCAAAAGCAGTCATTCAATGCTCTACAAAATTAGAGCCGATTCGCCCCATCTCAACTACCGCGCTAATTCCGGGGAGAGTGGGCATGGAAAACACGCGCTCACCCATCCGACAAAGACCGGTACGCAAAGCATGAGCCTCCAATCTGTCCGGCCCCTCAAAGATGGCTGGCAAGCCAAGACCAGTGTTTGCTGCCAGTCCAGAATCAAAACAGGCATTAATTCAGCTTCCTTACTGCCTTCAACAGCACTGCTACTGCTGTATATCACTGATCACAATCTGCGAACTCCCCTCGATCCTTCTGACTTCTACAGTCATGCTCCCATGCTCGCCTTTGACCAAGTAAAGGTACTGATGAAAACCTGGCTCAGTGTCACTTTTATAATATGTGGACCGCTTCAGCAATGTTAAGGAAGCGACATTGCCTATCTGAGTAGGGATCTGTTGGCTTGAGCGTAAATACTCTTGAAACGCAATATTAGCCTCATCCTTTGCCTCGTAGTACCTCAGCACAAATCCTGCGATCACGACGATCAACACTATCGCAATTAGAGGCCTGATTTTTTTGAATCTCGGGCTTTTTAAACTACGCATACCCACCCCCTTAAAAATGGTTATAACCACCAAATTCTACGTTGATATTAGTACCCCAACGTCCGCCCCAATTCACTGCGTTAGGATCAATAGAAAATACGACCGATGGACTGCCAAAGCGACCACCTACTTTGTTCGTGATGGCGTTGCCTGTCGCCTCCTTGTAGGAAATGCCTGCCGCTAGAGGGCCGACGCCTATCACCACCAAGAGGGGGCATTTGGTGAGGCTTTGAAATCAAAAGATTTTAGGTTAACCAGTAGTGAGTGATCCCTAACCAAGATAACTCCCTCGTGAAATATCACACTCGCTTGCCAGTTGAAATTTTCAAGATAGTAGACGCATAGACTGTCGCAATTTTTCATAAAAGCACATTCATTGAGGGCAATTCTTTTAATTAGATCGTCAGTTATTGGGAGTCGTTGAGTGCACATACCAATAATTCCGTCGGAGTAAGTTGTAACGGATATTGCATTGACTGCAGTGGGCGAATGAACGTCAAAACCCATTATGCTGTTGGCACTTGAGTCTGGATAAAGCCAAACAACCAACTCAAGTGGTGTTTGACTCGCAAATTCGGAAAGCAATTGGATTTGCCTATCAAAGCTGCTTTCTGAAATGTAAAGCACATCATCTATTTTACTTGTCATTGTCAGTATGTCGTCATCGGTCTCCATGAATCGAGCATAGACGGTAATGCAATATATGTTTTACGGGGCACATCTTTACTACTGGAATCGGTCGCCGGGGGCCAGCGGCCCCTCTTGGCCGAAAGCTGTCTGCCCACAAGGCCCGCTTTCGACTCAAATCTGGCAATGGCGATACTGAATCGCCCCGGATTTCTTAGATATTGAATGACCGCTTCTGGCCGATAGCTGCCAGCCAAAGTCAACTATTTCCAACTCAACGCAGACATTGCACGGGATGGCGTTGGTTATCTCCAGACGTCATTCGAAGCCGTTCTTTCGCCATCTTCACGCCCAGTGTTCAAAATATCTCGGGGCACGCTCTTCAATTTTGATGAGCGATGGAATTCACCGGTACTGAATTCCATCCGGTCATCGCGGCCCCTGCACCTGACTCAAGTGGAGTTCTGAACCAGGGATCACAAATACCAGCGGTACTCCCGCGCACTGATCTCCTGCATGAATGCCAGGTGATCCTGACGTTTGTTCTCGCAATACACGTCGACAAACTCGGCGCCCAGTCCCGCCCGCAGTTGCGGCTGATGCTGCAACGCGCGCACGGCATCGAGGATTTCCGTCGGAAAATCGATGCCGCTGTTGCGGTCGTCGTTGAGTGGCGGAATCGGTTCCTTGCCTGATTCCAGACCATGTTCCAGGCCCACCAGAATCGCCGCCAGCACTAGATACGGATTGGCGTCGGCACCGGCCAGTCGGTATTCGATGCGCAGGTTTTTCGTGTCCGACTCGGGAATGCGCAGGCAGGCGTCACGATCCTCGTAACCCCAGCTCGCCTTGGTCGCGGTGTTCACCGTGCCGCTCAAGCGGCGCATGGCGTTCTGGTTCGGGGCGAAGATCGGCATGCTGTGCGGCAGTAAGTCCAGACACCCAGCCACCGCGTGGCGCAGCGGTTGTTGGTGATTGGCGGCCAGCAGGTTGTTGCCGGCCGCGTCATACAGGCTGACATGCACATGCATGCCGCTGCCCGGATGCTCCACGTACGGTTTGGCCATGAAACTGGCGCGATAGCCGTGTTTGAGCGCAACCCCACGGGTGCTGCGACAGAATAGCGCCGCCCAGTCAGCCGCGCGCAAACCGTCGTCCAGATGGCCGAAATTGATCTCGAACTGGCCCGGCCCCAGCTCGGCGGTAATCACCGTGGCGTCGATACCCTGAGCCCGTGTCGCTTCGACCATTTCGTCGAGCACCGGAGCGAAACGCGACAGGCGCTCGATGTGCATGTTCGGCTGATCATCGGCGTCGTCGGTCAGCGCGTCCCGAGGGAATTGCGGCAGGCCGTCGCGCAGTTTTTTGTCGAACAGATAGAACTCCAGTTCGAAGGCCACCACCGGGTGAATGCCTTTGCCCGCCAATCGATCCACTACCTTCGCCAGCACTTCACGAGGTTCGAACTCGATGGGTTTGGCGGTGCCGTCGGAGGTAATCAGCATCTGCCCCAGGGGCTGCGCTTCCCAAGTCACGGGCTTGAGGGTTCCCGGGACCAACCGGCGCACGGCGTCCGGGTCGCCGTCGTTGAAACAGTAATCGCCAATCTTGAACAGACCGCCCTGCACGCCCAGCAGCACGCAGTTTTGCGGCAGTTTCAGTGCACTGCCCGCCGCGACTTTTTCGAGCATGTCCACCGGATAGCGCTTGCCGTAGAAGTGCCCCGGAATGTCCAGGGAAATCAGGTCGACATAACGCACCTCGGGGTAGCGTTGGCGAAACGCGCGCACTTCGGCGAGCAGGTCAGAGCAGACAGCGTCCATCGTGTTCATCCTTTGTTGTTATCAGGTGTAGACCCAGAGCACACGGGTGAGCTGCCCGGTGAGGTTGCCGTAGCGGCAATGGGTGTGACTGTCGAATTGAAAGCTGTCACCGGCCTTTAAGGTCACCGGCTCGTCGTCGTTGCCCAGCCACAAGGTCAATTCGCCTTCGAGCACGTAACCGCCCTGCTCCGAGCTGTCGCTCATGTGCCGGTCGCCGCTGCTTGCGCCCGGTTCCAGATGACTTTCGAGCATGGAGAACGAGGCACGCATCTGCGGCGACACCAGAATGTCGGTGATGCCGTTGGCGTAATACAGCGTGCGGCGCTCGTCCGGGCGGGTTACCCACGGCAACTCCTTGGGCTTGGGCAGACTGTAGAAATAAGTGGTCGGCACGCCGAGGGTTTCGCTGATGGCGGTGAGGTCGGCCACGGTCGGGCGCGACAGGCCGCGTTCGACCTGCGAGAGAAACCCCACCGAACGGCCGATTTTGTCGGCCAGCTCTTTGAGAGTGTATTTCTTGTGCTTGCGCAGGTCGTGGATCAGGATCGCCAGCGCAGCGATTTCTTCTTGCTTGTTCATGGTCAAAATCTCATCAAATGCTGTCGCGCAGCCGATACCAGGCCTTACCGACGGCTTCCAGCGGCGCGGCGAGGTATTTGCCGCCGGGGAAACGGCCATTGCTCAGGCCTTGATACAACGCCAATTCATCCTCCTTGCCGAGAATCGCATCGGACACGGCGCGGGCGGCGGCCAGCGTTGGCAGTACGCCGTGGCCCGAGTAACCCTGCAACCAATAGCGATCACCCTCACGGCCAACGTCCGGGGTGCGTTTGATTGTCAGGTCGATGTGGCCGCCCCAGGCGAACTCCAGAGCGACGCCTTTGAGTTGCGGAAACACCCGCTCAAGAAACGGTCGGGTCGCCGCCGCAATGTCCTTGGGCATACCGCCCAGATAAGTGCAGCCGCCACCGAACAGCAAGCGGTTGTCGGGCGTGCGACGGAAGTAATCGAGGACGAACTGGTTGTCGGTCACGCAGACGTTGCTCGGCAGCAGCGCGGTGGCTTGCTCCGGCGTCAGCGGCGCGGTGGCGACTTGGTAGGTGCCGACCGGCAGGATGCAGCTTGAGAGTTGTGGATCGAGTTGATCGAGATAGGCGTTGCAGGCCAGCACCAGCACATCAGCCTTCACCGAGCCGCGCTCGGTGTTGACCCGAAAACCGTTGCCCTCCTGCTGATAACTCAACGCTTTGCTTTGTTCATGAATGCGCCCGCCGGCACGCTCGATGGCGGCGGCCAGGCCCAAGGCAAGTTTCAGCGGATTGAGATGCGCGCCTTCGGCGTCAAAGAGCCCGGCCTGATAGCGCTCACTGGCGACCCATTGCGGCAGGTCTTCACGGGGAATGAACTGCAGACCATCGTGGCCCCATTTGTGACTGGCCTCGTGTTGCCATTCAGTCAGCAGGCTGACCCGCCGCGGCATCACCGACGTCCACAAATGGCCCGGGCGGTAGTCGCAATCGAAACCATGACGATCGGGCAGTTCACGCAGTTCCTGCGCGGCCCAACGCATGCCGTCCCACAGACGCCGGGCGCGCTCATATCCAAGCGCTGCCTCCAGTGGCGGCATGTCGCACGACCAACCCAGAATCGCCTGCCCGCCATTACGCCCCGACGCGGCCCACGCCACACGACTGGCTTCCAGCACCGTGACACGTTTGCCGGCCAAGGCCAGGCGCAACGCGGTGTGCAGCCCACTGAAACCGGCGCCGATGATCACCACCTCGGTGTCGTGCTCACCTTCCAGAGCGGGCCGTGTGCTGAGGATATCGGCGCAACTGTGGGCGTAATAGCTGGCGACATGCTGCTGGGACTGCTGAAACATTCGGCGCCTCATGAAATTATGTTTTTATAATTTCATGAAAATCTATACGAATAATTTCACGCCAACAACCCTGACATGAATCTGCGCAGGTTCTATGCCTTTACTTGTAGGTAATGGTGAAATTCGCCGTGGCCGTCGCACTGCCCGGCTGTGGGCCTGTGGAATTGCCGGCGGTCTGGATGTAGCGTGCGCCAAATTCCAGCACGGTGTTGCCATCCTGCACCGGCATCACCGGCACTTCGACGCCCAGCGGCATCGGCGTGCCGTCCTTCTTCAACACCTGCACGGCAACGCCGCTGGCGGTGGCTTCGGAGTTGAGCCCGAGTACGCCTTGGGTGCCATCGACGATCATCGAACCTTTGGCGCCGTCGAGGCGGATGTTGGCGGTGTTGCCGCTGAAATAGTTCCAGGTCGGGTTACCGGTGTAGGTTCCGGCAATGCAGCTTTCCAGGGTGATGTTGAAGCCCTGAGTCTCGGTCACACTGCCGGGCCCGTTGAATACGCGGCGCTCCCAGTTTTTCATCGGCACGTCGATGATGCTGCCCACGCCTTCGGGCATGCTGCATCCGGCCACGGTCACGCTGCCGGTCAGGCGGCCGTCGATCCAGTCGAACGGCGTGCCATTGTTGTCGATCGTGACGGTATACACCTGCAAATTGCCGAAATCGTGGTTGCCCGCTGGAATGGGACCCGTCTTGATCAGGATCAGGCTGTTATAGGTATTGGAGCCAAAACCACCGCTGTTGCAGCCGACAAACGTCAGCGGAAAGTACCAACTGCCGGAGGTCAGACAGAGGTAGTTGGGGCGACTCTCGTTGACCATCCCTACCCCGACGCCGGGAATGTTCGTGGCGTAGAGCTGGCTACCTTGTACTGAGCCGATGGCTGCGGTGACCGTGGGCAACTTCGCACCCAGCATGTTGGCCTGGATCGAAAACGGTACGGTCGTCGTGCAGTTGATGATCGGGAACCGGGTGTACTTGACCAGACCGATGGTCGATCCCACACGCGCATCCTGGGGAATGTACACATCCCCGATGGGGTGCACGCTCTGGGTCGCGCTGGTTGACCTACAGTCGGCCAACGCCATCTCTGACAGCACAAACGGTACCGCCGCCAACGCGCTCAGCAGCAGGCGCTTTTTCCACGTTTTCATGTGTTTCATGGACGAACTCCTCGACACACGGCATCCATCACCCGGTAACCATCAGTAGCCGGGGTGTTGCCGATATCCAGTTGAATTTCACAGGTTTGTGCGGCTTTCTCGCCCCACTTCATGGTGTAGGTCTTGCCGCTGCCGGCGGACAGCAGCACCTGACCGGCCTGCCCTACCACACCGACGCTGGCGCCCTGCTCGTCATGCACCGTGGTGCCGAACGGCAGCAACTTGCCGTCCTGCAAACGCACGTTGAGCAGGATTTTTTCCGAACGGCTCGCAGCGAACGTCGCCTTGACCACCGCGCCACGGCGCGGCACCACGTTGGTCACGCCCTCGGCGATATCGACGCTGGTATCCAGTTCGCTGGTGTCGACTGCCACGCGGTTTTTGCGGTACGGCGTGACGTACGGCACCAGCGCGTAGCCCTTGTCGTTGGTCAGGGTGCCCGGCGCGTTGAGCACGCCGACCTTAGGCGTGTCCTTGACTTCGACCAGCGCCACGGTTTCGCCAAGGGTCTGGCCAAATTCAAGGCCATCGCTGTGCGCCAGCACCGAACCGGCGGCGCTGACCGACGTCTGCTTGTAACCCTGACCGACGCTGACCCCCGCGCCCAACTGGGCAAACGGTGCGCGATAGCCGACCATCGCCGAGCCGTTGTTGCCGGTGTTCTCCACGCGGTTGGCGTTGACGCTGTAGTTGAGGTTGCCGTCGCGTCCGCTCAGACCGGCACGCTGATCGAGGCTGCCATCGTTGTTGCGGGTCACGCTGAACGTACCAGTGTTGCGCGACTGGCCCAGCGGCATCGAGACGGTGAACACCAACTGGTTGTTGTCACCGAACGAGTCGGTCAGGGTCTTGCTGGCATACACGCCATAGGTCACGCCCTTGTACTGGGTGTTGAAGCCCAGTTGCATCTGCTTGTCTTCGCGCGAGGTGCCCCAGTAGTTCTGCTTGCTCATGTTCAGGTAGAACGAGCCATAGTTGTCCAGCGCCTGGTTGATGCTGGCCTCGACCTTGCTGCGTTTGGAGAACTGGCTGTATTCGTTGGGTTGCTGCAGATCCACGGCCTCGGCGAAATCCCGATAGCCTTCGGTGGAGTAGCGATAACCGGCAAAACGCACCGACGTTCCGGTTTCGAATGCCTTGCCATAGCGCAAGCCGACGCTTTGGCCTTTCTTGCTTTCACCCTTGGCCGAAACCGACGTCGGCACATCGGTCTGCGCCTGGGTCACGTCCACCGATACCGCACCGAGGTTGCCCAGGCTCTTGCCGACACCGACGGTGCCGGCGCGATAAAAGTCGGCACCCAGCAGTCCACCGTACAACGTCAGGTCGAACGGCAAGCCGTAAGCGGCGGTGGCCTGGCCGAACATCGGGCGCTCGCCGCCGTTGGCCGCGCTGTACTCACCGGCCGTGACGCTGTAGCGCCAGGTTTTCTCGCGCAACATGTTGGCCAGCGTCGCGTACGGCTGGGTAAAGCGCCGCTCGCGGCCGTCGGCTTCGGTGATGATCACTTCCAGATCACCGCTGCCCGAGGCGGCGTTGAGGTCGTCGATCTCGAAGGCACCCGGCGCCACGTAGGTGGTGTAGAGCGAGTAGCCATTCTGGCGCACTTCGACCTTGGCCTGGGTTTCGGCAATGCCGCGAATGATCGGCGCATAGCCCTGCATCGAGTCCGGCAACATGCCCATGTCCGAGGCCAGTTGCACGCCACGAAACGGCAGGCTGTCGAACACATCGCCCGGGGTAAAGCTTTCGCCGAGGGTCAAGGTGCCCTTGAGCGAGGTGATATCGCGCTGCGCATAGGTGTTGCTGCGCTGCCAGTCACTGCCACCCTCCTTGTCCTGACGGAACGAAGAGCTGGAGCGAAAGCGCCAGTCGCCGAGGTTGAAGCCACCGTTGGCATAGAGGTTGTACTGGTTGCCGCTACCGCGCGCATCGCTGTGGGTCTGTGCGGCCGAAAACTGGTAATTGAGCATCGCTGCATTGATCCCGCGATCCCACTCCGAAGGTGCGACATAGCCGGCCGCATCGCGGCGCAAGGCGATCTGCGGCACGCTGATGTCCAGCGCGAGGTGACCGGCATCGAAGCTCACCGACGCACCGTCGATCAGCGCCGCCAGATCCATGCAGTCAGGCAGGATTTCGCCGGGCACCTGGAAGGCTTCGATCTTCACCCCCAGCTCCTGCAGAAATGCAGGCGACAGGCACGCGCGCACTTCGCCGCTGGCCTCGTCTTTGGCGAACGTCATGTCGCGACGATCAAAGAAGCTCTGGTTCAGGCGAATCACCACCGGGTAGGTGCCCGGGCCGATGCTGCCGCTGTTGCCGATGGCGTCCAGGTCCAGGTTCGGACCGGCACTGGCACCGCCAAACGACTGCATGAAACCTGCATCGAACTTCGCCGGTTCACCGGCGTGGGCGACGTTGCTCAGGCACGCGGCCACGACGGCCACCCACAACGGCAGCGGCGCAAACGGCACGGAAAAACGGGAGCTGGATGAGGCTTCGATTCGCATGGCAATACTCACTACTCTGCCGCCGCGCCACAGGTGTGGCACGCCGATTCAATCGCAGGGAAAAGGGATGAAGCGTCAGCGGGCGCCGCTCAGCGCAACGCTCTTGGGATCGGTGTAGCCGCCGTAGTCGTTGATCGCGGAGTACACCACTTCGCCGCTGGTGCCCTTGAAGCCCGGCAGCGGATAACGCTGGCTGCTCATCGGTGCGACCATTTTCGGTTCGGCGACTTCAACGCTCTGTGCACCCGACTTGGCTGTCACACCAATGAACGACACGTGGTACGGCGAAGGGTTGTTGACCACCAGTACGGCCTGGCCCTGCTCCTGCGTCAGGCTCCATTGCAACTGCGACGCGGCATCCAGCGCGGTGCCCTTGAGGCCCGTCGGGCGATAGAACAACTTGACCCGGGTGCGCATGGCGATCTTCAGCGTGTTGGCATTGCCCTCGCTGGCCACCGGAATTTCCTGGGCGTTGAAGTAAAAGACCGATTCGCGATCCGTCGGCAGATTGCCCGCGACTTTCTGGATCCGCACCATCTGTTCTTTGCGCGGATCAAGGCGAAACAACGGTGGCGTCGAGACAAACGGCGTCGCCGTGGTCATGTCATCCGCCTCGGTGTTGACCCAGGTCTGCACCATGTACGGTTGCGAGGTGGTGTTGCTGACGGTAATGGACGCATCACGCTTGCTGCCGTCGAACACGATCCGCGTGCCGCCGAGCATCACACCGGCCTGACTGACGCTGCTCAGCAATGTGCTGCCCAGCAGCAGCGCGATGGCCGATGCGGTTTTGAAGGGGGAAGTCAGTTTTTTCATTTCGATCATCCTCTGGCCGCCCGGCCACTGGCACGAGCGAGGGGATGGCCGCTGCCATCCAGGACAGCAGCGGCGCATCAACAGGGCTTACTCGTAGTCGACGGTGAACGCCGCTTTGGCGTTGGCCGGACCGGAAGTCGCAGCACCGGTGGCGATGTAGTTGGCGGTGAAACGCAGCGGCTGGGTCAGGTCCAGGTACGGAGCCGACTCAAGGCCCAACTGCACGTCTTTGCCAGTGGCGTCCTTGATCTGTACGGCGACGTTGGTCGCGGCGCCGGCGTCCGGGGTGATGCCGATCCACTGACCGCTGGAACCGGCGTTGCCGCTCAGGGACAGGAACTTCACCGTGGCGCTTTTACCGGTGACGCTGCAGCCTGGAGCGCCGGTATCGATGGTCAGGGTGAAGGCGCCGCCGCCAGCGACGTCGCCGACATTGGCCAGTGCGGTTTTCGGTACGTTGCCCAGGCCAACATCGCCGGCACCGGCCGAGCCGTTGAGGTCAGTCACGACCACCGGGCAGGTGTTGTCGGTCACGGTGCCGACGAAATTGATTTCGCCGTCAGCCGCCATGGCAGCTTGAGAACCCGCGGCGAGAACGACAGCAGCAACCAGACTTTTGAGCGCAAACTTGTTCATAACGTTATCCAGATAATGAGGAGGCTTGGGAAACCCGCTCGGGCTTCATCCACTGGTGAATGGCTCACCGGGTTGCGGTTTGCCTTTCAACGAGGTTCATTATCGAGATGCGACAGGACAAACCCTGTAGGAACACGCCCGTCGCGTTGTAGGAAATTTCCTTGCGTGAGCGCTGGCTTCACGCACAAAAAACCCGCTGACCGACAGACGGAAAGCGGGCGTTTCAGCGGCTGAATCCAGCCTTAATTGCGAGTGCCGACCACTGCGGCGCTATTCGACACGATCACTTCAACCCGACGGTTCAACTGGCGGCCATGGCTGCTGCTGTTATCGGCAATCGGATACTGCTTGCCGTAGCCGGCGGTGATGATGCGGTGGCTGTCGACGCCCAATTGCGCCAAGGCCGAAGCCACCGAGGCAGCACGGCGCTCGGACAGACGCAGGTTCAGCTCATCGCTGCCGACGGTGTCAGTGAAGCCTTCGACACGCACCTTGCGCTCCGGGTTGGCCGCGAGAAAATCTGCCAACTGCTGGAAGTTGCGCTGGCTGCCGTACTTCAGATCAGCCTTGCCGGTATCGAACAGCACATCGCCGAAAGTGATGACCTGGCCACGTTCGGTGGGCTTCGCCTTCAGCGCCTGCAACGCCTTGAGTTGCTGGGTGCGCACGTCCAACTGCACCTGAGTGCGCTCGGCGGCGATGTTCTTCAGGCTCGCTTCGGCTTCGCGACCGAGGATGGTCTGCTCGGCCAACTCGATTTTCTGACTGGCCAGATACGCCAACTGATCAATGGCCGGATCACGACGATCGTTGTTCGACGCAGCGTCCGCCTTGTTCAGGGCGATGAACGCGTCTTTGGTTTCCAGTGCGGCCAACGTGTTCGATTGCGGCTTCGCTTGCAGCGCGCTGAACTGCGCGTGCGCCTGTTGCAGATGACTGTTGAGCGGTGGTGCGGCGCAACCGGCCATCAAGACTGCGAAAAGCGAAACGGCAGGAATACGTACTGAATGTCGCATGTTTTTTTCCTTATTCGCCGGCATTGGCCGATGGGGTGAAACCCGTATCCGGGGCCTGCAGCATTTCCTGTTTGAGCACCTGGATGCCGGCGCGGGACTGCTGTAATTGTTGCTGCCACTTCACCGCACGCGCCTGGCGTTCAGCCAGGTTAGCGTCGACCTCAATCTGTTCGGCCAGAGTCCGCGCCTGTACGAAGTTACGTTCGCCCATGGCCCGTTCCATCAGGAACAGCTTGTCCTGAGCGGCTTTCATTTGCAGCGGCGCGTACTGCGTGGCGTCTGCCGAAACGGCACGATTGACAGCGTTTTTCGCCAGGACAATCTGATCGTCCGGTGCCGGCGCGCTGGCGCAGGCACTCAGCGCAGCGACCAGTGCCAGCAACGCTGCCCACGTACCTACCCGTTGTGTATTCGTCATCTACTGCTCCAGCCTGAATAAGTAATCCCGGGGCAACCTCTCCCCTGCGGATTGATGCTTGTGGAACTGCCTGTGCACAGTCAGTGCCGACAAACTATCCGAAGGCTGCAAGCCGCTCTGTAGGACGTTTCCCAAGCAACGCTTTGAAAAAAAAATTTGCGCGCAGGACTGCCCCAAACCGGCCTCAGGCATAAGGCTGGTGTTTTGGGGGGAAAGTGCTGGGAAGTACAGAGCGCGGGCGACAGGCAATGGCCCGCCGCCCTTGGCGTTACGATGGATCAGGCGAGATAGTTTTCCAGGTGCTCGGCCAGGCGATCCATGTGTTGATGCAAGGCATCCACCGCCTCGGTCACCTGCACGGAGTCCGCGCCGTTGCAGGCCGTTTCCAGCGCCTCGCAACTGTGGATCAGCGCGTTGGCCTTGATGATGCGTGCCCCGCCCTTGACCCGATGGGCCAGGTCGGCCAGCCCCGGCAAATCATGTTTGCTGAACAACTGCATCAGTCGCGCCATGTCTTCGCTGTTGCTGCTGGCCAGGTCGCCCAACAGACTCTTGATCGACGCCACGTCGCCACGGGTCAGTTGCTCCAGGCTGGCAAGATCCATCACTTCGGTGGATTCGGGCACCGGCTCGGCACTGACCTCCACCGGCGTTTCGTCGCCCATCACCTGGCTCAGCCGCGCAGTGAGGTTCTTCAGGCTGATGGGTTTGAACAGGCAATCATCCATCCCCGCCTCGCGGCAGCGATCCTTTTCCTCCGGCTGTGCGTTAGCCGTGAAACCGAGAATCAATTTTGGCTTTAACCCGCGCGCGGCTTCATCGTCACGGATGGCCCGGGCCAGGTCGTAGCCATTCATGATCGGCATGTTGCAGTCGGTGATGACCACATCGAAGTTGCCGTTGCGCCAGGCCCGAAGACCATGAGCACCGTCTTCGGCGTCAACCACCCGATGCCCCAGATAACTCAATTGCTGTGACAGCAACAGACGGTTGGCCGGGTAATCGTCGATCACCAGAATATTCAGGCTTTGCCCGGATCCACGGTTCTCGGTTTCTGCCGGCGGCAGTTCCGCCAGCGGTTCGAGGGTGGTCAGATCCAGCGTGACTTCGATCTGCGTGCCCTTGTGCAACACACTGGTCAGCGTCAACTGGCCGCCCATCATTTCGCACAGCGTGCGGCTGATCATCAGCCCCAGGCCAGAACCGCTGCGTGCGGACTGGTTGTGGTTGGCGGCCTGGGTGAACGGACTGAACAGGCGTTTCTGATCCTCTTCACTGATCCCGTGCCCAGTATCTTCGACCCGGATGACCACACTCAGGTGCTGATCATCGGCTTGAGGCTCGACCCGCACGCTCAGGCGCACCTGCCCTTCGGCGGTGAACTTGATGGCGTTGCTCAACAGGTTGGAAATGATCTGCTTGAAGCGCAAGGGATCGACCAGCACATCACGATTGGCCCGCGCATCCAGGTCCAGTTGCAGTTGCAGATGCTTCTGCCGCGCCAGCCCTTCGAAAATGCGCACCACCGATTCGAGCAACTCGCGCAAGTTGGCGCGCTCCGGCGCCAGCGACAGGCGCCCAGATTCGATGCGGGCAATGTCGAGGATATCGCCGATCAAATCGAGCAAGCCGCGAGCGGCGCCGGAGGCGACTTCGATGGCAAAGCGATCCATCACCCCTTGATCGGCTTTTTTCAGCGCCAGTTCCAGCATGCCGATCACCGCATTCATTGGTGTACGGATTTCATGGCTCATGGTCGCGAGGAACGTAGTCTTGGCGCGGTTGGCGTCATCGGCCCCCTCCTTGGCTTCGCGCAACTCGGCGAGCAGACGCTGGCGCTCGCTGACGTCGATCCAGCCGGCAATCATTCCGCTGACGTCGCCATTGCTGCTGCGATACGGCAGCATCCAGTGGTAAATGGTCAGCACCCGACCGTCGACCATGCTCAGACTGCGATCCTGAATCTGTGGCAAGCCGTCCTGCATGACCTGCTGGTAATCGCGGTGATAGGTCGCCGCTTCATCCGGATTGCCCAGCACGCCTTCAAGTACCGTCTTGCCGATCACCTGCTCGCGCTCGACACCGAACACCTGCAGATAACCGGTGTTGCAGATCAACAAGCGCCCTTCACGATCGCGCACATAAATCGGATGCGGCGTGCCGTCGATCAGTACCCGCATGAACTCGACCTGATCGTTCAACGCCTGCTCGGCCTGCTTGCGCTTGCGCATCAGCATCCGCAGGTAGGCGATCCAGCCCAGCGCAATCAACAACAGTGCGGCAGCCGCGACAAAGCCCTGAATGATCGCCGTGCGATTACGCAGCCAATAGCTGTCGCCCACCACCACTTCACTGCGCCAGCGGTTGGTCAATTCGTCCATTTCTTCCGGGGCGATACTCAGCAAAGCCTTGTCCAGAATCGAATACAGCTCCAGCGAGCCACGGGCGGTGGCAAATGCGATCCGGGCATTCATCACCCCCACGGTGCTGGTAATACGCAGGCGATCACGGTACTGGCGGGAAATCATGTAACGCGCGGTAATCAGCGAATTGACGGCCGCGTCGGCCTCGCCGTTGACCACCATGGCCATGGCGTCCTGCGCGTTATCGGCATCGACCAGGTGGATGTTCGGGTATTGCTCGGTAAGCATGTCGCGCGTGGCATTACCGGTGATCACCGCCAGACGTTTGCCCGCCATGTCGTCCAGCGTGCTCGGGCTGCCGGGCGTCGTGCGGCTGACGAGCACAAATGGCGTGGCGAGGTACGGCCGGGTGAAGCGCAGGACATTTTCGCGCTCGGCGCTGGGCGTCAGGGTGATCAGCAGGTCAGCCTTGTTGCTGACGATCGATTCGATCATTTCGCCAACCGAGTTCACCCGCTGCACATCGAACTTCAACCCGGTGCGCAACGAAACCTTGGACAGCACGTCGGCGCTGATCCCGCGAAACTCGCCTTCCTCGGTATAAAAGGACAACGGCAGAAAACTGTCGTCGACGACCACGCGCAGCCGTGGATGCTTGTCGAGCCAGCGCTGTTCGCTGACGCTGAAATGCAACTGATGCTGGCCCGGCATGCTTGCGCCGCCGGCGCTCCAGCGGCGCAGGATGGTCATGCGTTCGGTGACCGGAATCTCCAGCAGCGCGGCGTTGATGATGCGCAGCAGACGCGGATTGTTGCGGCTCAGGGCGAACGAGAAGTTGCTCACTTCCATCCGCGAAAAGTCGGCCAGTTGCACGTTGTTCAGGTAGTTCTTGTTGATCAGGTAATTGGCACTGATCGCATCGCCGAGGTACACATCAGCCTGCCCGAATGCCACCGCGCCAAGAGCGCTGAGCGTTGACGGATACAGCTGCAGCTTCGCTTTTGGATAAAAGGCTTCGACGGTCTCTGGCGGCAAGTAGTGATAGAGCATGGCGACACGCTTGTCGGCCAGCTCCGGATCAAGGTTCTGGCTGTCGCCCACCCGGCTGACCAGCGTCGGCTGATCTTCGGCGTAGGCCTCGGACAGCACCAGTTCGGGGTCGGCGGCTTCAAACTCGTTGGCATTGCCCAGCAGGTCGATGTCACCGGCCTTGAGCGCCGACAACACCTCGGCCCGCGATGAGTAGCGCTGCACTCTGACTTTGACGTGCAACAGCTCGCCGAGCAAATGGGCGTAGTCGGCCGTTACGCCTTCATAATCCCGACCATTGGTGGTGATACTGAACGGCAAGTAATCCGGTGCCGCAGACCCGAGCACCAACGTGCCTTTGCTGCGCAGCCAGCTCCAGTCGGCCTCATCCAGGCCGACGCTGTAATCGCCCACGCTGGAGCGCCCGAGCAGGTGCAGGCTCTGTGGCGGAGCCGCCCACGCCAGGCCACCGGCCAGCGAACAGAACAGCACCGCGCCTGCCAGGCAACGTTTCAGAAGTCTGTTCATTCAGATGAGGTTGTTACGCTTGGCGAAGTCAGCCAGGTACACCACCGACTTGACGTTGAGCTTTTCGATCAGGCGGGTTTTGTAAGTGCTCACGGTCTTGTTGCTGATCAGCATCGCGTCACCGATTTCCTTGTTGGTCAGCCCCATGGAGAGTTGCTGCAGAATCACCAGCTCACGATCCGACAGACTTTGGATCAACTCCAGATCGGTCGCTTCGACATCGCTGCGGCGCACCGAGCTGTTGGCCAGATTGGGGAAGAAGGTGTAACCGTCCATCACAGTCTTGATCGCCTTGACCAACTCATCCAGCTCATTGGTCTTGGAAATGAAACCGGCGGCGCCGGCCTTCATGCAGCGCATCGAATAGAACAGCGCTGACTGCGAGGTCAGCACCAGAATCTTGCTGGGCAGGCGCAATGCGGCGATACGGCTGAGCACTTCAAGCCCATCGAGCCTTGGGATGGCGATGTCGAGAATGATCAGATCCGGCAAGTGTTCGCGGGCCAGTTGCACGGCGTCGGCACCGTTGTCAGCCTCGGCGACCACTTCGAACTGCTCGTGCTGCAACAGCATCTTGACCGAAGAGCGAATGAACGGATGGTCATCCACAATCAAAGCTTTATACATGTAAACCCCTGTAAGACACGCCGGATGACTCCGGTGACAAGACGTCCATGGTGCAACGATGAACCCGTCGGCCAGTCGATAGCTCAACAAAAGTACACGAACCCGACTGAATTGTAGGAAATTTCTGGAAGGCGTCCGCCTAATCTGAGGGCACGTTCTGCGCCTCGAATGCTGCCTGGTGCAACCATTGCAGCAGGTCGTGGCCGGACATCGGCCTGGCCAGGTAAAAACCCTGGCCAATCTGGCAGCCCATGGCGACCAGTGCATCACGAATTTGCCGGCTGCTGACACCTTCGATCACCAGGGTCATGTCCAGCGACCGGGCCAGTGCCAGTGTGCTGGCCACCATGGCGCGATTTCGCGGTTCACTCAAGTTATGCACGAACTGGCCATCGAGCTTGATCTGGTTGAATGGCAGTTGGCACAACAGCTTCAGTGACGAGAAACCCGAGCCGAAATCATCGATCGACAGACCACACCCCAGCATGCGCATGTGCAGCAGGTTTTCCTGAACCTGGGCATGCAGATCCAGCAGACCGTTCTCCGCCAGCTCGAACATCAGGGCCGACCCGCAAATGCCATGACGCTGCAAGGTGCGCTGAATGTGCTCGATCAGACTCGGGCTGGACAATTGCGAAGCGTGCAGGTTGAACGCCATTTCCAGGGCAATTCCCTGTCGGCGCAAAATACCGAGAATGTTCAGCCCCTGCTCGAACAACTGCTTGAACATCTCGTCAATCAAGTCGTAGGCCAGCACCGCAGCGAGAAAGTCCTTGGGTAACAACAGTCCTTTTTCAGGATGTTCCCAGCGCACCAATGCCTCGGCACCGGCCAGCCGGCCGTCCCTCATCACACGCTTGGGCTGGAACCAGCCACGGAACTCGCCCATGGCCAGGCCCCGGCGCACCTCTTCCTCGCTGGGCAACTCGGTGACGGCCAACGCCTGCAATAGAGGCGGCGGCGGACAACGGTAACGCTTGAGCAGCCGGCTCAGCGCACCCAATTGCAACGGCACATCGAGAACACCGAGCAATTGCAGGCCCGACAGACTCGCCATCTGCCCCACCGCACGACGCAATTCCGGCTGGTGTTCGCTGAACAGGGCCACGGCTTTGACCAGTCCGATCGGACTGGCATAACGCAACAGCTCCAGGCAGTCGAGCCCCTTGCCCCCGAGGTCACACAGAACGATATCGACGCCGCCGCTGCGTTGCATGGCGATCATCGCCTGCTCGGCATCTTCGGCTTGCAGCACGTCATGTATGCCGAGTTGGCGCAACATCCTGCCCAGAATATTGCGCTCGAACCCATGTTTTTCCATCACCAGAACACGTGGGGTGGTCATCGTCACCTCCATTATTTTGCAAACCTGAAGGCACAATGATGGCGGTTAGGCGGGCCTTTCGAGGAAGGATTTATCTCTGCGTCATGTAGGAAATTTCCCAAGACTTGTTCCGGCGTCCTCTGTGCCCGAGCCGTCGAGATCAGTGATACACGACCTGCACCACCACGATGGCATTGAACGGCCCGACCTGCGGGTCACCCAGCGACACCATGGACGCGCTCAATGGCACGTCGATATGGCTCACGTCCGCGGCAAAACTGGCCAGGTCGAACGGTTCGTTGATCGGCAGCAAGTTGTTTTTCGCATCACGAATCTGGATCGCGAACTGGCTGTCCGCCGCCGGCAGAATGTTGTATTCGCCCTGCTGGTTGGCCGTCACGAACGTCGCACCGATATTGACCGGCGTGCTGCAATGCTTGTCCAGCGCCAGGCTGAACGGCTTGGTCGGGTTGGGCGGCGAGAAACCGGTGCTGGTTTTCTGCACCACGCCGAAGTCGACGATGCCCGGCTCCGGCGTCACGGTGACATCAACCGTGCAGGCAGTGCCGACGATGTTCTGCAAACCGCTGAGCTGATAACGGAAGTTGCCGGACGGGTTGGACGGCCCGCCGTTCAGACCGTATAGACCGTCGAACTGGAACACGTCGTAGGTATCCTGCGTCGGACGCTGCAACGGTAGCAGTCCGCGTTTGCGGATCACCACCTGAAACGCGATGTTGGGGTAGACCATCGAACAGGCTTTAACCTCATCGGCGGTGCCCGCCGTCGGACATCCCGGAGAAACGAACCCGGTGTTGACGCCCATCGCCGGGTTGGAACTCCAGTCGCCATCCCACGCCGTGACGCCTCGGTACACCAGACCGAACTCGATGCCCCATGGCGTGGCGTCCAGGCGTGCCGGGTTGCCGTAGAAATAGATCGGATCATTTTCGGCAAAGTGTATATCGTACGGCTTCCAGCACTGGGCCGGCACCACCTGGGTTCTTGAACGCCAGATGATCGTACCGTCGGGCACACTGTCCGGCACCGATACTGGGCCGATGTATTCGCTCAGATAGTCGCCATTGGTCATCGACTTGCAGAACAGCGCCATCGACGCCTGGGAAAACCCCAGCAGCAACGACGCGACGCACACTTGCAGCGCCTTGCGTCGATGCCGGCGCAACCAGCCCGTCATTTCTGCACGCCCTTGCACACGTTGGCGGCGCACTGGAACAGCGAATCAGTCTGACCACCGAAGTCGTTCATGTTCAGCACCCGCAAGGTGTTGAACCCGGTTTGGCTCAACGCAAAACGGGTATTGCTCATCGGTTTGAGCATCACCGTGTCGATCGGCATCGCGGTCTTCTCGGGGCCTGCCTGCAATCCGACGATGGTGATGTGAAACGGCGTCGGGTTATCCACCAGCAACGCCTTGGCAGCCGGGTCGATCCTGATGTTCAACCCCAACGCCAGATCAGCGCCCCGCTCTCTTTTCACTCCGCTCGGACGGTAGAACAGCTTGATTTTCGACTGCAGCGCAATCTGCATCGCGTTGACCGCCTGAGTCTTGGGCGGAATCTCGCGGATGTTCAGGTAGAACACCGATTCGCGATCCGTGGGCAACACGGTATCGGGCAGTTTGACGATGCGCAGAATCGTGCTTTCCTTGGCCTCGATCCGTTGCAGCGGCGGCAGCACCATGAATGGCGAGCTGATTTTCTTGCCGCTTTCATCCTCGATCCATGACTGAATGACGAAGGGCAGTTCCGGGCTGCGATTGCCGACGGTGACACTCACCGACGGCGCGCCTTCTTCGAAAATCACCCGGGTCCGATCCGGCACCACCGCGGCGTTGGCCAGTAGCGGCAGACTCATGGACAGCGTCAGGAGCAGCGATTTACAGCGCTGCAAGTTGGGTTGGCAATTCATAGGAAATCTCCAGAAAGTCAGGGCGCCGCCCTACAGGCAGCGCAAGGGATGCGAGACATTGGTCACGATGTCTTCGACGGGCAGTTCGGCCAGGGCGCAGCTTTTGCTGTCGTCCCAACGCGCCACAAGGCGAGCGTCGGTTTTCACGCCCAAGAGGTACGTCACTCCGTCCTCGCCGACGATGCCCACTTCCTTGTTGGTATTGCTGTCCTGAATCGAGGCCCCGAACGGCACTGCACTGCCATCTGCCAACAGCAGCGTGACGAACGCGTTGTGCCCCTGCCCCGCGGGGAAATTCACGTAGCCGATCGCGCCTTCGGTCAGCGCCAGCCGTTGAATCGGGTTGCTGACTTCAGTGTTGAGCGGCAGCTTTTCCATGTTGACCCGGGCCTCGTAGGCCTGAAACGACGGCAGGCCATCCATGACGGCGTAACCGTCCTGGTTGGTTCGGGCACGACCGGCAAACGCCACGTCCGGCACGCCGTCGGTGGACACCAGCAATCGGGTATCGCCGTTCGAGCCGTTGCCGTGGGCCGCCACGCCATAGCGGGTCACCACCAGCGAGCTATCAATTTCACCGGTGGCCGAGCTGTAGGTACTGCCATCGGTGGTGACCGAGGCATTGGCGCGATACGTCGAGGTGCGTTTGCCGACGTAGGCATTGACGTAGCGGTTGTCGCCGACGCCGCCGTAAACCTGATAGTTCACGCCCTCGCCAGTGTCGTGGCTGTAACCGACATTGCCGGCATAGCCACCGGAACCGCTGTGCTGGATGTTGCTCGACATCGTCGAATTGCCGCCCAGCGGAATGGTCACTCCGAGGTAGATCTGCGAGTCGTTCTGCAAGGCATTGCGCGTCTGGTACGCCGACAGGTTGACGTTGATGTTCTTGACGTTGCCCAGGGAAAAACTGCGCGCCAGCGACACGCCAACCCGATCGGCATCCGGCGCATCCCAATAGGTGGAATGGTCGAAGGACAGGCTGGTGGACAACCACGGGAAACTCTTGGCGAGGATCACCGAATAGCGCTGCTTGCCGGCGTTCATCGAGTAGGAGTCGGGGTCACCGATAAACTGCGAAAAGTTGGTGAAGGTCTTGTCGGAAAAGCGATAACCGAGGAAGCGCAGATCGGTGCCAATGCCATCGAAGTGCTTGGAATAGTTGATGCGGTAAGAGTTACCGGTGACTTGCTCACCGTTCCAGCGCAACTTGGCGCGGGAGGTGGTGACGTCGGCCGACAAGGCGCCGAACGCGCCCAGATCCTTGCCCAGCCCGACGGCATGAGCCAGATAACCCGAGGAAGCGAGGACGCCGCCATACGCGGTCCAGTCATGGGGCAAGCCGTACGCCAGTTCAGAGGCGACAAAACCCGGTTCGATCCCGCGCGCGCCGTCCAGCCGTGGCTGGCCGCCGGACAGCTTGTAGCGCAACTCGCCTTCACGGGCGAGGAACGGCACCGCTGCGGTGGATACGGTAAATTTCTGCTCGGTACCGTCCTCTTCGCGCACAGTGACGTCCAGCGTGCCCTGGGCGCTGCTGTTCAAGTCCTGAATGCTGAACGCGCCCGGGGTCACGGTGGTGGAATACAGCACGCGCCCCTGCTGGGAAACCGTGACGGTGGCATTGGTGCGTGCCAGACCACTGATCAACGGTGCATAGCCGCGCAGATTGGGCGGCAACATACGGTCGTCACTGCTCAGGGTCGCGCCACGCAGGGCGAAGGTATCGAACACGTCCGAGTTGAGGTAATCCTCGCCCACCGACAATTTCGAGCGAATCGAGGGCAGCGCGCGATAGGCGTACAAGCGGTTCAGCTGAAACGGTTTGTCGCCGATGTCATCACCCTGGCTGTCGTTGCGCACCTGAGCCTGATAGTCCGCACGCACGCGCCAGGTATTGAAGTTCAGACCGGCCGTGCCGTAGCTCTGCACCGAATTCGAACGAGTGGAATTGCCAGACGCCGATGACTGACGCGAGTTGGCGATCACCCGGTAATCGAGCAGCGCGCCATTCAAGCCATTGCTCCAGGCTGGCGGCGGAATGTAGTTGGGATCGTCGTACTCGAACGACGCCTGAGGAATACTGATTGCCAGGCGTGCCAGGTTCTTCAGGTATTTGATGCTTACGCCGGGCACGCTGGCCAGATCCACGCACTGCCCGTTTGCCGTACGCGGCAGGCTTTCCAGCAGTGGCGGCTTGAGGCCGAAGGTCTGCACCAGATCCAGCGTCAGACAGGCATAACTCTGCTGTGGGTCAGCGCCGGGTTTGAATTCAATCGAGCGCGTGCCGAAGTACCGTTGGTTGACAGCAATGTCGAGCAAGTAAGTGCCGGGCACGGTGTAGTCGGCATGCACAAACTGCCCGAGGCTGACATTCTTGTCGTTATCAATATTCAGAAAGTCCGAATTGAACTCGACAGCCTGTGCCTGGCTGATTGCCAACCAAAGAGAGGACAGAATGAAAGTGCGACGATACAAGGGAGAAACCCTATCGAATGATTCAAGCGCAATAAAAAAAGGGGTTTGCACCCCTTTCTCTTACAACTGATAAAGGCTTATCAGTTGTAAGCCACTGTGAAGTTGGCAACGCTGTCAGCTTCACCGGTAGTGACGGTGGCCGCCGTCGCTTCGTACATGGCAGCAAACGAAACGGTGTTGTTGCCGTTCTGCAGAACTACCGGAGCCACTTGTTCTTTACCGTTGTCGAGCATTTCGCCAGCACTCGCCTGCAGGCGGATGCCGACGTTCTGTGCCAGACCGGTAGTAGCGAACAGCTCTGGAACGGTTGGATCCTGCACACCGGTGAAGGTGAAACGGGCGTTTTTCTGAGTCGAGGTATCGCACTCGGTCAGAACGATGTCGAACTTCTCAGGACTCGAACGATCGCCGATTGCCTTGAAGGTGTTGGCAGGTACCTGACCCAGTGGAACGGTCTGGTCCAGGGAGTTGGCATCGATACCGCACGCGCCGGAAACGATCTCACCGGTGAAGCGAATAGTGCCCGGGTTGCCAGTAGGCGGAGTGGCGGCGTTCGCCAGGGAAGCCAGACCCATTACAACGGTAGCGGCAGTAACAACGACAATCTTTTTCATGACTGAATCTCGATGGGATAGTTATTTTTGAAACAACTACTCGCCCTTCTGAGTTCGCACCTGAAATACATTGAAAACACACCGTCGATTGTTTGACTTGTAACGGTCGATGCTGACAGCGAGTCTTTCAGGGCGTAGAAAATGACGAGCACTTTGTTCCGCTGAAAATCATCGCTGACGGCCACTGGCGAAAATGTAGGACTCGTCACTCCGTTGTGTAGGAAATTTCCCGCTTGACCTGCCCTGCTCGGTGCACATCCTGTCTATAGTCACACCCATGGCAACGCCTCTTCAGGCGTTTCTGAATCCTGTTGAAAAAAACATCATTCAAAACAGGTGTGGCAGTCCTTCTCCATGAGAAAAAAATGAACAATAAAACGCCCTTCGAGAAGCCTGCGGTTGTCAGCCACGGTTCATGGGTAAAAAAACTCGGGCCCGGGCTTATTACGGGTGCGGCGGATGATGATCCCAGCGGGATCGCCACCTACTCGCAAGCCGGCGCACAATTCGGCCTGAATACCCTCTGGACCCTGTTTTTGACGTTTCCGTTGATGGTCGGCATTCAGATCATCAGTGCCAGGATCGGTCGCGTCAGCGGGCATGGGCTGGCGACCAATATTCGAAGGCATTACCCTCGCCCGTTGTTGTTCGGGATCGTCGCGCTGTTGATGTTTGCCAATACCATCAATATTGCAGCGGACATCGCCGCGATGGGGGCGGCACTGAAGCTGTTGATCGGTGGATCGCCGCACTTCTATGCCGTTGGCTTCGGCGTCGTGTCCCTGCTGCTGCAGGTGTTCATTCCCTATAAGCGTTACGTGCGCGTACTCAAGTGGCTGACCCTGGTGCTGCTGGCCTATGTGGGGATCGTGTTTGCCGTGCACATTCCCTGGGGCCAGGTCGTTGAGCACACTGTCTGGCCTCAGCTGTCGTGGAAACCGGCGTACATCACCATCGTGGTGGCCATTTTTGGCACGACCATCAGCCCTTATCTGTTTTTCTGGCAGGCATCCCAGGAAGTCGAAGAACTGGAGGCCGATCCGCAGGCGCAGTCACTGATCGATGCGCCAAACCAGGCAAAAGCCAACTTCACCCGCATCAATACCGACACCCTGATCGGCATGGGGATCTCGAATATCGTCGCGTTTTTCATCATGCTGACCACCGCTGTCACCCTGCACCTGCATGGCCTCACGGACATCCAGACGTCCGAGCAGGCCGCGAGTGCCTTGCGACCGATTGCCGGCGAGTTCGCCTTCTGGTTGTTCAGCGCCGGCATCATTGGCACAGGACTACTGGCGGTTCCCGTCCTGGCAGGTTCTGCGGCGTACGCCGTCGCCGGAACATTTCACTGGCGCAACAGCCTGTCGGCCAAACCCCTGGCCGACAAAGCGTTTTACAGCATCATCGCGGCGTCGACCTTATTGGGTGTGTTGATCTGCTTTGCGCCGATTGACCCGATCAAGGCGTTGCTGTGGAGCGCTGTCGTCAATGGTGTGATTGCAGTGCCGATCATGTTCATCATGATGTTGATGGCATCGCACCCGAAGATCATGGGCTCCTTTGTCATTGCGCCCGGGCTTAAAGTTCTGGGCTGGAGTTGCACAGCGGCGATGGCGGTCGTGGTCATCGGCATGTTCTGGGGCCTGTTTGCAGCGTAGCGCCTGGGTATCCGCGTTATTCGCACTGGGGATGGCGAAGCTGATCGGCATTGATGCGCATCCATTCAGCCAGCGAGTCCAGCGTCCCTTGCAGAGTGCTCCCAAGAGCCGTGATCCGGTATTCCACCCGGGGCGGTACCTGCGCGAAAACCGTCCGCGTCACCAGCCCGCGTTGTTCAAACAGGCGCAACTGGCGCGTCAGTTCCTTCTGGGTGATGGGCGCCACCGCACGCTGCAGATCACTGAAGCGCACAGGGCAGTCCAGCACGATCAGCCGGTACAGGATCGGAATGGCCCACTTGCCGGAAATCAGATTGACGAAATCGACCATCGGGCAACCCGCGAGCGGTTTCAGCGGCAAATCCGTGGTGTCTGGCAGCGGTTGTTGAGTGTTCATGAGGATCAAGTCCGTCCCTTGGTATGCAAAAGGTGCCTACTGGTCAAAGGATACTAATGCTCTGAGAATGGCTATCCAACCCGTTGCAGAGGCGAAAGACATGTCGAGGCTGAAAAACAAATTCGCGTTGATCACTGGCGGCACCTCCGGCATCGGCTTGGAAACCGCACGCCAGTTTGTGCTGGAAGGCGCGACAGTCGCAGTCACTGGACGCAGCGCAAGTGCCTTGCAGGCTGTCAGGCACGAACTGGGCGGTGCTGTGCTGGCGATCCAGAGCGATGCTGGCGACAGCGTTGGCCAACAGGCGTTGGCACGCCAACTGGCCGGAATCTGGCCGCGGCTGGACGTGCTGTTCGTCAACGCCGGTGACGTCACTCACCGCTCTATCGAAGATTGGGACGAAGCGGCATGGGATCAGCTCATGCAGACCAATCTCAAAGGCCCGTTCTTCCTGATCCAGGCGCTGATGCCGCTGCTGGCCAATCCGTCGTCGGTGATCCTCTGCGGTTCCGTCAGTGCCAGGATTGGTCTCGCGCAAAGCAGTGCGTATGCCGCCAGCAAGGCCGGGCTGCTGTCGCTGGCGCGCACGCTTTCCGGCGAACTGATCCAGCGAGGCATTCGCGTCAATGGCCTCAGCCCCGGCCCTACTGAAACGGCGGCGCTGGACAAACTCGGCTTGCCTGCCGCAGAGCAGCAGGCGTTGCGCGAGCGGATTCGCCAACTGGTGCCGATCGGCCGTATGGGAACCCCGTGGGAACTGGCCAAAGCCGCCGTTTACCTGGCCTCTGATGAATCGGCTTACGTGGTCGGGACCGAATTGCTGGTGGACGGCGGCGTCGGCAATTTGTGATTGAAACCAGCGCCCGCAGACGTCATTCAGAAATCATAACGCGCGGTCATTCCCAGGGTTCGCGGCGTACCCAGCACGCCGGTGTACGCACCGTTGGGTGAGTTCCACAGCGTCGTGTAGTACGTCTTGTCGAAGGCGTTTTTCAGCCACAGCGAAACGTCCCACTGCCCCCTGCCCCAGTCGCCACGCACACCGGTGGCGACGTTCACCAGGCCGTATCCCGGCAACTGACCTTGCGCAGAGTCATCCACCGTACCGACTGCATGGGAACGCCACGCGTAGCTACCACTGACGTAGGGCTGCAAGCCGTCGTCCAGATTCCACTGGTACGCGGCGTTGCTGTTGAAGATCCATTTCGACGCGCCCACCACGGCATGCCCGCTCAGATCGCAGGCCGCCGGCGCCCCCGGACGCAAGGCGATCTCGGCCGGGCATGGGGCATCCTCGTAAGACAGATAACGCACATCGTTCCATGATCCATTGAGGTTGATCGTCAGGCCCCGCAGCGGGCGCCAACTGCTGTCGAGTTCCAGCCCGCGACTGCGTACCGAGCCGGCATTGGTCAGATAGCTGGTCAGATTGACGTCGTCGTAGGCATTGGTCTGATAGCCATGCACCACCGTCCAGAACAGGTTGGCGTTGAGCAACAGGCGTTGATCGAGCAACGTGGTTTTGATGCCCAGCTCGGCGTCGTTGGCCCTTTCGCTGCCGATCAACAATGAGTCGGCACCGGCGACCGGGGCACTGGCGACGCTGAGGTTCACACCACCCGACTTTTCGCCGTGGGACAGCGACGCATAGCCCAGCACCTGATCGTTCACATGCCAGGCAAGGCTTGCCAGTGCCGATGGGCTGAAACTGTACAGGCTCAAGTCACCGGAATCGTAAGCGCCGACCCTTCCGGCCCGGGCGCCCGCTGCGGCGCCGCTGACCGGACTGCCACCCAAAGGCGCGTTGCGGGTGACCTCCGCCAGCTTGCGCTCATACGTGCCGCGCAGGCCCAAAGTGAAATCCAGGCGAGGGGTCAAATGCCAGGTGCCCTGAGCAAATGTGGCGAAGCTGTCGGTATCGACATAGCCATGCCCTAAGCTGGTGACGTTGTTCAATGCACCTTGCGGGGTGCCGTTCCAGGTATCTGCCAGAGGGCCGTAGTCGGTGAAGACGCTGTTGTTCATTTCCTGGCGGAAGTAGTAAGCACCGAGCACATAGTCGAAATGTTCCCCCACCGGGGAGGCCAGTCGCAGCTCCTGCGAGTACTGTTTATCGCGAGCGGACTGCCCGACGTTGTGCATCACATCAACGTTGAGTTCGTCATCGTTGCGCGGGGTGAAATCCCACCACCGATAAGCGCTGATCGACGTCAGCGTGTAGCCATCAGGCAGATTCCAGTTCGCCTCCAGCGAAGTCCCGCCCTGAAACACCTTGACGCTCTGATCGGCGTCCAGATTGACCCGACGACCGCTGACCAGCGTTGCCCCGACCGCCGCTGCACGCTGTTCGTAGCGGTTGATGCCATTGATGGTCGGCCCGGTGCTGAACAACGAACGTGTGCCGGCGCTGGAATCCTCTTCGTGATAGTCGGCCAGCCAGCGCAGATTAAAGTCCTCGTTGGGCTGGAACAGCAACTGCCCGCGCGCGCCCTGACGAACGCCGCCGCCCAGCGTGTGCCCGTCGTACTCGTTGTTCACGTAGCCGTTTTCATGAGTGCGATAAACCGCAAGGCGCCCCGCCAATGTGTCATTGAGCGGTCCGGAAACACTCGCCTGATTTTGCGTGTAGCCATCCTCGCCCACCGAGGTGGAGAGGCTGCCTTGCGGCGTAAACGATGGGCGGCGCGTGGTGATGTTCAGCACCCCGGCCGTGGTGTTCTTGCCGAACAAGGTGCCTTGCGGGCCGCGCAGTAACTCGATCTGCTCGACATCCAGCAAATCGAACACTGCCATGCCGGGACGGCCGAGATAGACGTTGTCCAGATAGATCCCGGCGCTGCCCTCCAGGCCGTCGCTGGCCGGGTTGTTGCCCAAGCCGCGAATCGACAGGCTCGATTGCCGCGCGTGCATGAACGCGACGTTGACGCTGGGCATCGCCTGCTGCAAATCCTGCAAGCGATACAAGCGCTGTTCCTCGAGGGTTTGTGCGCCGAGCACGCTCATCGCCGTGGGCACTTGCTGGGCATCTTCGCTGCGGCGTCGGGCCTCAACCGTGACCGTCTGCAGCACATCGGAATTGGCCGGCAGGTCATTGGCCGTTGCCGGCGAAAACGGCATCAGGGAGAACAGGCTCAGTGCGCCAGCGTTAAAGGTGCGCGAATAAAGAAGATTCATCGGTGGTTCCTGGAGCGGCCTCAAGCCGCTCTTCGAGAGGAGTCGATACTTCGCTGCGCGTGGCTTGCGTGAGCGTGATCGTTGCGGTGGGTTGAGTGGGTGTTCAGTCACGCAGCCATGGAAGGTCCTGGCGCTGATAACGGTGCGCACGGAATATCGCGTTGTTCTCGCCCGGCAAGTAGCGTCGCGACGGCGCGTCGGGGTAGCTGGCGAAGTGCGGATTGACGTATTCCCACACCACTTCGCCGGCCTGGGTGACTTCGAACAACCGACCGAAGTTGGCCTCGGTCACCAGCGTGTTGCCGTTGTGCAGACGTTGCGCGCCGCCCATGAACGGGGTGAAGAACGCGTAGCCTGGCGTGTCGGCGTATTGCCATTCGATGCGTTGGGTGGCCGGGTTGATTTCAATAATGCGCGAGTGCGGCATGCTGATGTGGGGGCGGAAGATGCCGTTGTCGAACACCAGAACATTGCCGTTTTCCAGTTCGCTCGGGCAATGCTGTTGCGCGACCAGATCGTGCCCCAGACGCCACAGCACTTCACCGCTGCCACGTTGCACGGCAATCACTGAGGAAACGCTGCGCAGGCTGAGAATCACCTTGCCGTCGCGCCCCGGCGTCACGGCGTTGGTCATCGGCCAGTGATGACGCTCGAAGCATTCGTGCAACGGGTAATCCTCGGGGCGCAGGTGCTCCCAACTGCGCCACTCCCAGACCAAGTTGCCCTGACGGTCGACCTCCTTGACCACATCGGCATAGATCACCCCGCCCGGCGCCTCGCTGCCGGGAATGCCGCCGAGCACACGCCGGGCCAGATCCGCACTCAAGGGCTCGGCGGTGGTGTACAGCAGGTGGCCGTTGTCCAGCCATTGCGCGTCGTGGTGATGCAGCAGATCGGTGTGCTCCCAGACCACCTCACCTTCGGGGGTGACTTCGCTGAACGCACCGCCATGCCACACCGACCAGCCCGGGAACAGGTCCGGCGAATCCGGATGGTTGCCGTTGTAGCCAAGGTTGCCGTTGCGCAGGATCACTGCGTCGCGCCCTGGGCGCTGAGGCAGTTTCCAGCGATGAACGATCTCGCCGTCAAGGTCGATCAAAAACACTTGGCCGTCCGCCGTTTGCGGGGCGAACAAGGTGTAGCCGCCGGCACTGCGGGCATGATCGACAGCGATCAGACCGGTCTTCTGGCGTTTGAGCGTGGTGGTTTGCACAGCAGGCATAGCTTTTCTCCAGACGTGTAAGCCCCGGCCGCCAGCGCAGCAGCACGGTGAACGGGGCATGAAAAAAGGGATTCAGGGCGTGGGCAGCACGGGGTTGAAGCGGTCGTCGAACATTTGCTCGACCTGCAGCGGATGCGGGATCAGGCGTTCGGTGGCAAACATGTCCGCCAGACGCTGCTGCGAGGCAATGACTGAAGGCTCAATTCGCACGTACCGCAGGTTCTGATGAGCGAGCATGTCACGCACCAGCTCGACGGGAAGCCGCGTGGTTTGCGCGAACACCCGGGCCCAGTCTTCGGGATGGGCCGTGGCCCAGTTCTGAGCACGGGCCAGTCTGGCCAGCAGATCACTCACCTGCCCTGCGCGCTCGGGATCATCCAGTGCAGGCTGGCTGGCAACGGTGAAGTTCAGACCGGTTTCCGGCCAGGCGCTGCCATCGAGCAAAATTCGCGCTCCCCGCGAAGTCGCCTGACCGACGAAGGGATACCACACCGACCAGGCATCGAGTTTGCCGCCGGCAAAAGCGTTCTGCGCGTCCACCGGGCTGACATAGGCAATGTTCACCTCACGCGGTGTGAGGCCGGCCTGATGCAGCGCGGCCAACAACAGATAATGGCCGCTGGTGCCTTTGGCGACTGCGATTCGCTTGCCTCTGAGGTCAGCCACGCTGCGCACCTCGGAGCCTTCGGGCACCAGCAGCGCATTGTTGTTTTGCGCACCGCTTGCCACGCCGATGATCCGTACCGCGTAGCCGCCGGCCTGGGCAAACACTGGCGGCGCGTTGCCCACCACACCGACGTCGATCGCCCCGGCGCTCAGCGCTTCGAGCAGCGTGGTCCCGGCCAGAAACGGATGCCACGACAACCCGTAGGCCAGATCCTGATCCTCGCCCGCCGCGTGCAGCAACGCCTGAATCAAACCGCTTTGATCGCCCATTTTCAACGGCCCGGCGATGGCAGAAACTGCCGGGGTCAGCAACAACGCGGCGCAGCACAGCAGCGCTTTCAGGCGCGCGGTAAGCGGATGCTTGGCAGCAGCAGTTTTTATCGGCATTGTCGCGCTCTCACTTGTGCATTGATTTCAGTATGTCGAGGCCCGCCGTGCCGCTCCATGCCAAACACCCCTCCTTTGCTGCCATGTCGGACATCCCGCGCACCGTCGTGGTATTGGCGTTCGATGATCTGCTGTTGCTCAATGCGGCGGGGCCACTTGAGGTGTTTGCCGCGATACCGCGAGTGCTGGCCGGAGACTTCACGGCAAATCCGCCCTATCGGTTGCTGGTCGCTTCACCGCAGGGTGGCCAGGTCATGTCGATCTCGGGCATTACCGTGACGACCTGTTCACTTGAGCAGATCGACCAGATGGCTGCGTTGATCGACACGTTGATCGTCGCGGGCGGCCCCGGCATGGCCGCGCTGGAAGCCGACCAGCAAGCCTGCGACTGGTTGCGCCGTCGCGCACCAGACATCCGCCGGCTCTGCTCGATCGGTACCGGCAGCTTTGCCCTCGCCGCCTCGGGACTGCTGGATGGCCGCAAGGTGGTGACCCACTGGAAGTTCGCCGATGAGTTGCAGGCGCGTTATCCGTCGGTGCAATGCCAGACCGATGCGCTTTACCTGCATGACGGCAACCTCTGGACCTGCGGCGGCGCCACGGCGGGTATCGACCTGGCGCTCGGCCTGGTCGAACAGGATCTGGGCGCCCACGCGGCGTTGGCGCTGGCGCGCTACTTCACGGTGTTTTTGTGGCGCAGCGCCGAGCAACCGCAACTCAGTGCTTCACTCAACGCCCAGTCCAAGGCGCTGCGCACCGATCCGGATGTACGTCTGGCACGTTTGCATGGCTGGATTGCGGCGAATCTGAACGGTGATTTGCGCGTGGAGCGGCTGGCCGAGCAGTTCGGCATGAGCCCGCGGCACTTTGCTCGCGCCTATGTCGCCGCGACCGGTGAGACTCCGGCGCAAGCCGTGGAGAACCTGCGCCTGGAGGCGGCGACCTGGTTGCTCAAGACCACCCGCGAGCCGATCAAGCGAATCGCCGAAACCGTTGGCTTTGGTCGGGAAGAACGCATGCGCCGAGCCTTTCAGAAGCATTTGGGCTGCAGCCCGAACGCTTATCGCAGTCAGACCAATGCCCCGCTGGCCGGGCCTCGGCAAACGAACACCGTGACAATCGCCCTGGAAGGGCTGGCCCGTTAGGTTTTCAGTGGGTCTGGTCAGTGCTGCAGCGCATAACGCCGGCAATGCTCCAGATAGCCTTTTTCATGATTGCCAACCAACTGCACGACACTGGTCCACAGCCACGAAGGCGCATCCAGGGTCTTCGAGCGACACGCTTGCAGCTCACGCATCCACGAAGCCCGAGTGCTCATGTCCATCTGCCGGGCATGGGCCAGCCCCACTACTCGGGCGAGATACCCGGCGGCGAGCATCGCGTCGGTCTGGCTCAACTCATCCAGTTCCAGTTTCATGTCTTGTGGCAGCAGTTCGCGAATGAAGAAGCCATGGTCGAGCACCCGGGTGGCGATCATCCGGTTGCCCAGGCCTGGCGAGAGAAAACGCGCACCTTCGACCACGCGTTTGCCGTTGTCGCGAGGCATCGCGGCGCGGGCTACACGAGGTGCGGCGGCGGCAACTGCCTCCTTGATATCCAGCAGGCAATATTCCTGATCGTCGCCCTCGCCCACACCCAGCAACACCGCATAACGCTTGAGCCCCAGCGAGCTGCAGCCTTTGACCCAATAGGCTGAATCGAGCATTTTCACGCGGTCATCCTTGGAGCGGCCCTTTAATGACGTCACCAGCGTGTGCAGGTCCGGGGTGGCGCAAAGGGTCTTCAGCGCGCTGCGTTCTTCACGTGACAGCGACCAGAAATGCTTGCCCAGCGGAATGGTCGGTTTGGTGTTCTCGATGCGTTCCTGCGCCAGATGCTTCCACGTGCGCTGCACGGCGCTGCGCATGCCGGCCTTCACTTGCGCGGGTCTTGGCGGCTCTTTGTCGACATCGTCTTCGAACGCCTGCTCGTAGCCGCGCATCATCTCTTCCAGCATGCGCGCGGTGGCCACGCCGGGCAGATCCGAGCCACGGGCGGCAGTGGCCAGGGACAGCGCCAGGCGCACCAGATCATGCGCCGGGTTGCCGATCACCGTTTGATCAAGGTCGCGGATGTGGATGTCGATGCGTCCCTTCAAATCCCCCGTCGGCCCCAGATTTCCGGCGTGACAATCACCGCAGATCCACACCGCCGGGCCCTGCGGCAGGCTGCGCCCAGGCTGGCTGTGCAGCCACTGGTAAAACTGCACCGTGCTGCCGCGAACGTAAGCGTGGGCGGAGCGAGCCATTTTCAAATTGCGCAGTTGCGACAGTGGTTCAAGACGAGCGGAGGGCCGTGGGGTTTTCATGGACGCTTCTTGCAGTGAATGTGTCCTGTTGACCGCTCGTCACGGCCAAATGTTTCAACATATTACAAAGGCAATTCAACTCGAGCTCGCAAGCCACCGCTGCTGCGATTGCTCAACGTCAGTTCGCCGCCCTGCTCGCGCACGATTGCCCGTGCCGCCGACAACCCGAGCCCGACACCACCGGTTTCACGGTTGCGCGAAGTTTCCAGGCGGAAAAACGGATCGAACACCCGCTGCAACGACGCTTCGGGAATCCCCGGCCCATCGTCGCTGACGTCGATGCAGACGCTGTAGCCGTCGCTGCTCAGAGCGATGGCGGGCTGCTGCGCGTACTTCTCGGCGTTTTCCAGCAGATTGACGATCACCCGCTTGATCCCCAGCGGCCGGCCCTCGTAGACCAGATGCGCCGGGCCGTTGAAATCGATCGCGATGTTCTGGTCGCGGTAGTCGTCGATGATGGTCTGCAGCAACTCCGACAGGTCGAACGCGGTGGCTTGCTCCGGCTGGGTGTCTTCACGAAAGAACGCCAGTGCCGCGTTGATCATCGACTGCATTTCTTCGATGTCGCGGATCAGTTTGCTCTGGTGATCGAGATCCTCCATGAACTCGCTGCGCAGGCGCATGCGGGTCAACGGTGCACGCAAATCGTGGGAAATCGACGCCAGCATGTGCGTGCGCTCGCTGATGTAGTGCTGAATCTGCGCCTGCATGGTGTTGAACGCGATGATCGCCTGGCGGATCTCGTCCGGGCCTTCGACGTTGATCGGCGGCGCGCGCAGATCACCGCCAAAGCGGCGGGCGGCGCTGGCGAAACGCTGCAGCGGCTTGGCCAGTTGCTGCGTGGCAAGCCAGGCCACCAGCACGGTGGCGATCAGGCCCAAAGCGATGATGATTGCGATGCGCGTGCCGATGTCCAGGCCCCAGGAGCGCTCGGGCGAGGAGAACAGCAGCCAACTGGCATCCGGCAGTTGAATCAACGCCGCATAGCGCGCCAGCGGACTGCCGCTCGGCCAGTCAGCGGGATTGAACACCCGAATGTCTCGCTCATCGCCCAACAACTGATGCAACCCGGACGTCTTGTCGGCGATGAGCTGCGTGCCACCCGAGGGCAATCCGAGTTCGTCGCGGTGCGCACTCCAGGTCACCTCCTGCGTCGGGCCGGTTGCCGCGTGCGCCAGTTTCGGGCGTAAAGGCGCCGGTGCAGCCTCGATCACTTTGACGGTCGCGGCAATCTGCTCCAGCAACCCGGTGCGTTCAATCGGTGGCCGCGCCCAGGTCCCGGCAACCTCCACGAACAGAAAATTGAGTGCCAGCGAAGCGAGCATGGCGGCAACGATGGTCAGGGCGATCCGCCGACTCAGCGGGTCGCGCCGCAAGAACCGGCGGATCATGCGCGAGTAACCTTGGCCGTGAACATATAACCGCCGTTGCGCACCGTGCGAATCAGATCCGGGCGCTTGCTGTCCGGTTCGATCTTGCGGCGCAGGCGGCTGACCTGCACGTCGATGCTGCGATCAAAGGCGTCGTGGCCCTGACCGCGAGACAAGTCGATCAGTTGCTCGCGGGTGAGGATGCGCTGCGGGTGTTCGAGAAACACCACCAGCAGATCGAACTCGCCACCGGACAGCGGAATCATCACGTTTTCCGGGGAGCGCAGCTCGCGACAGGTGATGTCCAGATGCCAACCGGCGAAGGCGATCACCGGCCGTGACGGCTCGCTCGCGGGGCTGACCTGCTCACCGGCGCGACGCTGCACGGCGCGCAGGCGAGCCAGCAATTCACGCGGGGCGAACGGTTTGGTGACGTAGTCATCGGCGCCCAGTTCGAGGCCGACAATCCGGTCGCTCAACTCGCCCATGGCGGTCAGCATGATGATCGGAATGCCCATCTGCGCACGCACTTTCTGGCACAGACTCAGGCCACCTTCGCCGGGCAGCATCAGGTCGAGAATGATCGTGTCCGGGCGCTGCTGCGCAATCGCCGCCCACATCGCTGCGCCGTCGGCGGCGACATCGACCTCGTAGGCGTGCTGGACGAAGAACTTCTTCAGCAGGGCGAGAATTTCCACGTCATCGTCGACGATCAGCAGTCTGCTCACGGGCACAGGATCCTCAGGCCAAAAAAAGAACGCATCTAAAACTATTCTGGCGGGCGGGTCATATATTTCAATCGAGCAACATTCCTTCGCCCCGGACATCAAGCGGACATTCTGCGGCAAAACCCCTCAGGCACCCTGCACGCCATCGACAACCGGGGGCATTCAATGAGCGCATTGCACAACTGTTATACCGCCGAGGGCCACGACGCCCGCTATCCGTTGATTCTCAGCCAGCGCACCACCGCGCCTGAGCAGGATACGCCGCTGTTGTTCCAGGAGTTTTGCCTGGGCCTGTCAGATGATCAAAGCCGTATCGTCCTGCGCCGCTATTTCGAACAGTACGGCCCGGCTGATTCGCAATGGGTGGAGTACGTGCATTCGATTCCGACCGCCGACCTGATCCAATGGATCATGAGCCACGGCCGGCTGCACATCGAATGCTCGGACAATACCCCGTCGGCCGGGCAAGGATTGGCCCGATGAGAAGTCATTGCCTGATGACCTTGCTCTGCACCGCGTCCTTGAGTATGTCGGCCTGCAGCAATAAAAAGGTCGAACCCGAGAAGCCTCGCGGTTTTCTGCGTGACTACAGCGTGCTGAGCGAACGCCAGTCGCCTTCAGGGCAGCCTGTTCTGAGCTGGGTCAGCCCGGCATTGGCCCGGGGGCGTTACACTCAGGTGTACCTGGCGCCCAGCCAGATTTACCCCAAGACCGAGCCGACTCAACGGATTCCGCTCAGCACGCTTTCCGGTGTGACCGATTACTACGACGCGGCCCTGCGGCTCGAACTGGGCAAGGTGGCACAACTGGTATCCAGGCCAGGCCCGAATACGCTGACCGTCAGACCGGCGATCACCCGGGTGGCCGCCAGCACCCAGGGCCTGCGCTTTTATGAATGGCTACCGGTGACGCTGGTCGCTGCGGGTGTGAGCACCGCCACCGGCATTCGCGATCAGGACAGCGAAATCACCACCGAAGTCTCCTTCGAAGACGGCTCGACCGGCGAAGTGGTCGCCGAAGTCGTGGGCAAAGGCACCGGAATGCCACTGGAAAACGACAAGCAGGTGCTGACTGCCGATGACGTCAAGGCTGTTCTCGATGGTTGGGCCGGCGACCTGGGCCAGGCATACCTGGCGATCCGCCGCTAGACATTTTGTGGCGAGGGAGCTTGCTCCCGCTGGACTGCATAGCAGTCCTCCTCAACAGCGGGGCCGCTTCGCGCCCCAGCGGGAGCAAGCTCCCTCGCCACAGTTCATTCGTTGGGTCGGGAGTATTTTTCAGTCGTTTGCAATCGTTGAATCCACTCATGCTCGGGATGCAACCGAGCCAGATGTTGCACCAGCCATTGCCGGTCTTCGCGAGATAAATTCGGCAATGCCTGACTGAAATCGGTTTGATCCTTGGGACGCGTGTATTTGGCCTTGAACAGCAGAATCGCCGCAGGCCTGAGATAGGGAGTCCCCGTATCACTCATTGCCACCATCGCCGCGCGTGGATAGACAATCGACGGATCTCTTTTATAGACCCACGTATCGGTCGTGCCAGATTCAAGCATCAGATCTACTCGCCAGACATGGGCAACGGCATCATATCCCCACACCTGAAAAATCTCCGCGCCTGGCGTCTGCCCCACTGGTAAAAACGCCAGTTCACCGTCCCGGACGGTATAGAAGTCCAGCTCGGCCAGCGCTTGCCGGAAGCGCTGAAAGTCGTCCCGCAGGAGGGTGAACTCCAGATCGCTGTGCGCACGGGTTGGCCGGCCCAGCCATAAATCCAGCGCCCATCCGCCCACCACGCACCACGGGCGCGAGACGTGTTTCAGGCGTTGCGCCAATTGCTCGGGCGTCCACGGCTGCCATGCTTGTTGATCCGGTACGCTCATGCGCCCTGCTCCTTGTTCGCCACCAGTCGGCCTCGGCATTTTAATCAGCTAGCCTTGGTTTCTGTCACTGAAGGAATTCGGCAAGGAGCTGCCATGTTCAAGTTCATCAAAACCACCGTGATTGGCGGGTTGCTGTTCATTCTGCCTTTGGTGCTGATTTTCGTCCTGCTGGAAAAAGCCATTCACCTGTTGCGTGGCCCCGTGGAAAAGCTGCTGCCGATGTTTGCCGGGCACGACATTGCCGGCGTGACCCTGATCACGCTGGCTACGTTATTCGGCTTGATTGTGCTGTGTTTTCTTGCCGGGCTGCTGGCCCGGACTTCGACGGCGGCACGAGCGATTGAAGCCACCGGCGACAAGGTGTTGAGCAACCTGCCCGGTTACCAGTTGCTCAAGGACACCACTGCGCGGTTTGCGGGGATGGAGACTCCCGACGGTGCGAAGGTCGGCATGATTGCCGAAGAACAAGGCTGGCGTCTGTGTCTGGTGGTGGAGAGCGTCGGCGACTGGATGACGGTGTACATGCCGGATGGCGGAACGGCCGGTGGCACGGCTGGCGAAGTGCGCTTGCTGCACACTTCTGAGGTGATCATGACCGAACTGTCGTGGCTGACCCTGGCGGCCGGACTGCGTCGTGGCGGACGCGGGTTGCTGCAGCAGATGCAACCGTGGTTGCCGAAAGGCTCGTAGAACCCTCCGCCCATTGCGTAACGGAGGGTTCAGGTCAGACCGCTGCGCTTATTGCGGCAGCTTGTCTACCGGACCGCAGCCACCAATGATTTTCGAGACCGAAACCGATGGGTGGAACAGGTAATCGTAGGTGCAATTCTTCGGTTGGTTGTAGACCTGGCCGGTGCAGCCCGACAGCAGTGCGACGCCGGTGACAACAGTGATGGCGATCGTTGCCTTGAAAATGCTTTTCATACTGGATTCCTATAATTGTCGATGCGCCGCCTTCATGGCGGCTCAATTACTGACGCCCATCTGCAAGCTGCATATGGGAGTCACTGCTGCCCCACCCGGTCTGGCCAGGTGAGTTGCAGCAGAGGAATGTTGAGGGGCGCGCGGGTTTAGCGTCTGTAGGCCTTTTCCCAAGATGCATTCAATGCGCGAGCATGCCGTGACACAGCAGACTCAGAACACCGCGCATGTGTTCGGCGTGTGCAGCCCGATCCGGCTCAGGCTCGGTCGCCAGACGGATGAACGCCAGGTTCGCGTACTGATTAAACAGCGTTGCCGCCACGTCGATATCGACCGACTCGCGCACTTTGCCGAGGGTCTGGAAGTGCACCAGCAATGCCTTGGTTTCCTCGATCACCGCCGCATTCCACGGCTCCAGGGCCTGCGCCAGTTCGCCGGAAAACAGAAACGGCGCCAGTTCCCGCCAGAGTGATGCCGGCATGGCCTGCAACTGGTAACGGGTCATCAGCCCTTCGAACTCGCACAACGCCTCCAGTGGATCGCTGTCGTCATCCAGATTGGCCCGGGCGTCGCGCATCGCCTGCTCGTCCGGTTGCTTGAGCAACGCCAGCAAAATCTCCTGTTTGCCGCCGAAATAGTTGACCACCGTCGGCGCGGAAACCCCGGCCTGATTGGCGATCTGCTCCAGCGTGGTAGCGCCGAAGCCGTTGCTGATGAACAGCTCCAGCGCTGCTTGCGCAATGACTTCCCTGCGCTGTTCCTTTTGCCGTTCTCTGAGCCCGCTCATGGTGCTGGTGTCCTGTGTTGCTGATGGGCGTCAGCCTACGGATTTCTTTTTTCACCGACAAATATTTTCTTTACAAAAATATTTTTAAGTGACAAATATTGACCGTGCACCGCTGGAATGAACGCGCACCCACTTGCCCCGTTTCTCTGGAGAACCGCCATGTCCGCCGAATTCGATCCGACCCGCAGCACCCGCGATTACCAGGCCGCTGACGCCGCCCACCACATTCACGCGTTCGTCGACCAGAAGGCCCTCAACGAGGAAGGCCCGCGGGTGATGGTCAGCGGTGATCGCCTGGCGCTGTGGGACAACGACGGCAATCGCTATCTGGACGGCATGTCCGGCCTGTGGTGCACCAACCTCGGTTACGGGCGCAAGGATCTGGCCGCCGCTGCCACCGCGCAGCTGCAACAACTGCCCTACTACAACATGTTCTTCCACACCACTCACCCGCAGGTGATCGAGCTCTCCGAGCTGCTGTTCAGCCTGTTGCCCAAGCACTACAGCCACGCGATCTATACCAACTCCGGTTCCGAAGCCAACGAAGTGCTGATCCGCACCGTGCGCAAGTTCTGGCAGGTGATGGGCCAGCCCGAGAAGAAAATCATGATCGGCCGCTGGAACGGCTACCACGGCTCGACCCTCGCCGCGACGGCGCTGGGCGGCATGAAATTCATGCACGAGATGGGCGGCACCATCCCCGACGTCGCGCACATCGACGAACCGTACTGGTTCGCCCACGCAGGCAACCTCAGCCCGGAGGAGTTCGGCCTGCAAGCGGCGCGGCAACTGGAAGACAAGATCCTCGAACTGGGCGCCGACAAAGTCGCTGCGTTTGTCGCCGAACCGTTCCAGGGCGCTGGCGGCATGATTATTCCTCCCGCCACCTATTGGCCGGAAATTCAGCGCATCTGCCGTAAGTACGACGTGCTGCTGTGCGCCGACGAAGTCATCGGCGGTTTCGGCCGCACTGGCGAATGGTTCGCGCACCAGGCCTTCGGTTTTGAACCGGACACCCTGTCCATCGCCAAGGGCCTGACCTCCGGCTACATCCCCATGGGCGGGCTGATCCTGTCGCGACGCATGGCCGAGGCGCTGGTGGAAAAAGGCGGCGTGTTCGCCCACGGTCTGACCTACTCCGGCCATCCGGTGGCGGCTGCGGTGGCGATTGCCAACCTCAAGGCGCTTCGCGATGAAGGCGTGGTCACTCAGGTGAAAAACGACACCGGCCCGTACCTGCAGAACTGCCTGCGTGAGGTGTTCGGCAACCATCCGCTGGTGGGTGAGGTTCAGGGTGTCGGGCTGGTGGCGGCATTGCAGTTCGCCGAAGACAAAGCCACCCGCAAGCGCTTTGCCAACGAGAACGACATCGCCTGGCGCTGCCGGACCATCGGGTTCGAGGAAGGCTTGATCATTCGTTCGACGCTGGGGCGGATGATCATGGCCCCGGCGCTGATCGCCACACGGGTGGAGCTGGATGAATTGGTCGACAAGACGCGCATCGCGGTAGATCGCACAGCGCGCGAGTATGGCGTGTTGTAACCCGAAACCCGAAACCCATTGCCCATTGTGGGAGTCGTCGCACCGCCGCTCCCACAGGGGATTTGTGCTGCGCTAAACAGCCTTGTTTAAGCAACACTTGCAGACACTCTCGCAGCCTACACATCCTTGCGTCGTTGCCTACGGCTACGCCAGAATCCGCCGGCTTGTGCGCTTTGGAGCGGGTCTCTATCGTTTCCGGGTCGCTGACTCATTCAGCGATCGGGTTTAGCGACTCGGGTTCAAATAGGCGCACTCAGCATTTCAAGCTTCATTACAGATTCCGTGTCTGTGATTTCGCTATGGTGGCTGTATGCGGGAGACCTCCGGGTCTACCGGGTGCCTATTTCCGGTTCGCTAACCCGCGTACAGCCGCCACCCTTACCTGTTTAGCGACGGGTTATGGCGGCTCCATTGCTAATAGGAGCTTCACCATGTTCAAGGTAACGCCCAACCCGCCGATGTCAGACCCGATCTCGCCGTACGAATCCCTCGACTCGAAAAAACTCCACGAAGCCGCCGACCGCGCCCTCGACCATTACCTCAAACCGCCCACACCAGACATCACCCGCCAATCCAGCAACCTGTTCCACGTCAATCCCGCCGCCGACAACGAAACCCTGCTGGTACACGCCAGTGAATCGCTGGCCTCGGCCAGCGTCATGCTCAGTGATTTCGCCGGTTTGCTGGATGCCCCCTACCGCAACACCCTGCTGGGCATTCAGCAAGTCGTGATGCTCGGCGAACTGACCGTCAACCGCGCCCTCGACAACCTCGACCCGCCCGCCTGAAAACCCGATCCCCTGTAGGAGTGAGCCTGCTCGCGATGGCGGCCGATCAGCCGACTTTGAGGTTAATGATCCACCGGCCATCGCCAGCAGGCTCGCTCCAACTAGTGGATTGAGTGACATTTTGAACATTGCATCATTGGCGGACGCAAGCCGACCTGCGTTATTGGCTAGCCAAATGCCACTACATCACTTAGTCTGCGCGCCCCGCAAAAACGTTTGGCCAGGAAGGCTTTGATTGGCCTTCGCAACTGAACGTCATCAATCACGCAGATTCAGGGATGTTCATGTTTCATGTCTTCAAAATAGTGGCCGCCGGCCTGCTGGCCTCGCTGCTCAGTGGTTGTATCACCCAAAGCGCGTCGTGGGTCAGCGAACCATTGCAGGCCAAGGCCAACGAGCCTGTGGCTTATTTGATCGGGTCCATCGGGCCGCGCTCGCTCAAACTGTCTCCGGCGGATAACCAACGCCTGTTTATTCGCAAACGTGGTTCCCAGTACGGCGCTGCCGGTATCTGGAAAATGGCCGGTGCCTATTCAACGCCGCAGGATATTCAGGACGGCAGCGGTGCCGCGAGTGTCTTCGTCCTTGCTTTGAAACCGGGCGACTACGAGTTCTACGATTTCCAGTTCTTCTCTGCGCGATACACGCCGGGGCTTGGCACCGTTTACAGTTCGATGGAAGCGCGCGAGAAATTCAACCTCCCGCTGCGTCTTGAAGCCGGAAAAGCCTATTACATGGGTGAATATCGCTCGCTCTGCCTCAACGGCATCGGCTGCACCTTCCTCTGGCGCGATCAGCGCGCCCGCGACGCCGTGATCGCCCAGCGCCAGGTTCCCGGACTACCACCTCTGCAATCACTGAAGCTCGATCTGAAAAGCGCCGAACCCTATATTTTTGCCGATACCCCGCCGGGTGTTGCCGCGGACATCAAACCATGAAAAAAGTCACCACGCTTGCCACCGTCGCTCTGCTGGCCGGTTGTACCGCCACCAACACCTTGCCAGAGCGCACACTGGCCGACGGACAGGATTATCTGGCACCGATCCACGTCATGATCGACGACCCTCTGCAGTCTTCGTCGTTGCGCAATCATCTGCGCGAAACTGGCGTATTTCGTAACGTCGAAACCGGGTCCGGCCAAAACGATGCGTACAACGTCCAAGTCAAATTGAACATGCAACGCGAGTTCCCGCCGTTCCCGGTGGTGTTGTTGAGTTGTGCCACATTGTTCATGCTGCCGCTTTCGAAGGAATACGACACGCAGGCCGAGTTCTCGGTGTATCAAGGCGACAAGCGCCTCAAGCAGTACACCTATCGCAATAACACCCGGAAATACACCTGGTTGCTCGATCAGGGTGGCGAGTTGGAAGGACAGAACCTCAGCCGTATTGCCCGGGCCTTCGCCCAGGACGTTCAACATGACCGGTTGATCCCTGTCGTTGGGAGTGCCCAATGAAGCTGCCCTGGATCAAGACCGGCGCCCTGCTCAGTGCGCTAATGGCACTCGGCGGTTGCGCCAACACCCTGCCGCCCCTCGATTATCACGCCACGCAAGCCTATGTGCCGGTGACGTTGAGCCTGGGTCAGGCCACTACCCGGCACGAAGAATATCGCCAGGGCGAAACCATTTCTGCACTGAAAAACTCCGGCGCGTTTTCCATGCTCGACGGCGGTTACACCCGCAACGGCTACAGCCTGCTGATTACCCAGCCGTGGTCGGGCGAAACCCATTATCTGGCCATGTTCAATGTCCTGACCCTGTTCACCCTCCCTGTGCCTTATCACTACCAGAACAACTTGCGCGGCTCGGTCTTCAAGGACGGAAAACTGCTCAAGACCTATAACTATTCCCGCGAAGGCTGGAGCGTGTTGGCTTGGTACGTGCCGATCCCGGACAACAAGAACAAGCAGCAGATGCTGGATCAGTTTCTGGAAGAGTTGGAGAAGGACAAGCTGATTCCCTATCAGCCTTGACCGTTGGCTTTGCGCCGCCACAGCGAGCATCACGGCGGCGAGCACGAGAGTAATTGGCGGAAGGCAGCCGGAGTCGAACCTGCCCGGGAACGGATGCCGTCCCCAACCGGGTTTGAAGCCCGGCCGCGCCACCGGGCGCGATTGCCTTCCTTTGAACTCAGGGTGCGTCGGCACTGGCCAGCGCGTTGTCGTGGCGGATCACGCGAGATTCGCCGATGCGCCGGGTCAGGCCGAGGCGGTCGAAGTATTCCAGGTACTGAATACAACGTTTGCGTCCCAAGCCTAGCGCATCACGGAACGTTGTCACCTGGATCGACGGATTTTCCTGCTCCAGTTGCAACAGAATGTCGGCCATGCGCCGCAGTTGCCCGTCAGACAGAAACAGGTCGCGCACCACCTGGTGCATCAACCCCAACCGCGCCAGTTTGCGCAGCAGCAGACGCACCACGGCATCCTCCGTACCAAGCGTTTTGGCAACGTCGCGCACCCACGGCGGATCGAAACCGGCCTGTTCGAACAGCGGTTGCATCTGCTGCCACAGGGTTTCGTCTTCAGCATTCAACCGCACCTGATGATCGGGCAGATGCAGCCACGGCCCGCTGGCGTTGATCGACCCGGCAGCACGCAGTTCTTCCAGCAGGCTGACAAAAGTCGAACGCTCCAGCGCCAGACCACTGAAGCGCCGCAAACGGTCGCGGTCCGGGCCCATCTGGTCGGGCTCCAGCTCATGAAACTTCGCCAGTTGCTCCAGCACCGTGAACTTCAGTTGTCCCCAGCGCTGCAGATTGAACAACACCGGGCCTTGGCGGGTGTCGATCAGGCGCACGTTGGCCGGTAGCGACCAGCCCTCACGCGGGCGATTGAACTGACGCTCCAGCCGTTGCGGATCGAGGCCGCCAGCACTGTGGTTGAGCAACACCGGCAGAGCCTGTTCAAGACTGTCGCTGCGGGCCAGCGCTTGCAGTTGCGCCAGCCGTTCCGGGCTGCGGCGCTGGCGGGCCGGGGCGAACGGGTCGAGTATCTGACCTCCGCCGAGGGTGCGTTGCGCGCTCTGGTCGCGCAGGATCACGCGATCGCCCTTCACCGCGTGCACCGGCGTGTTGATCAACAGTTGCGCGAACATGCGCTCGCCAGGTAGCAGGCGCGTGCCTTCGAGCAACGCGACGCGGGCGATGACGTCATGGGTGCCGAGATGCACGTGGACCGGGTGGAAATGTTCGAAGGTACGCTCGCCGGGCAACAGTTGAAATTCGATGTCCACGCGTTGCGTCGGTGCGAACAGCCAGTCCGCCAAAAGCCATTGGCCGCGATGGATCTGTTCCAATGTCAGTCGCTCGCCGCTGATATTCAACGCCACTCGTTGTCCGGCGAAGGCCTGTTCAGCGACTGTGTTTTGCGCATGCAAGCCACGCACTCGCAGCGCTTTACCGGATGGCCCGAGGGTCAGTTTATCCCCGACGGAAACCGTCCCCGACAACGCCGTGCCAGTCACCACAATCCCGGCGCCCGCCACGCTGAAGGCGCGATCAATGGCCAGGCGAAAACCACCTTCGCGGCTGCGCTGATGCACATCACCCTGGGTCTGCAGCAAGCTCTGGCGCAGTCCATCGACGCCCTGCCCGGTCACGCTCGACACCGCCAGCGTCGGCGCATCGGCGAATGGCCCGGCTTCGAGCAGATCGAGAATCTGCCGCTGCACCTCCTCCACCCTGCCCGCTTCAACCCGATCGCATTTGGTAATCGCTACCAGCGCCCGGGGAATGCCCAGCAACTGAACAATTGCCAGATGCTCACGGGTCTGCGGCATCACCCCGTCGTCCGCCGCCACCACCAGCAACACCAGATCGATGCCCTGCGCGCCAGCGAGCATGTTGTGGGTGAATTTCTCGTGGCCCGGCACGTCGATGAACCCGGTCAGCCCGGCACCGGGTTCCAGCTCCGCATAGAGATAGCCGAGGTCGATGGTCATTCCGCGCTCGCGCTCCTGCGGCCGGCGGTCGCCGGTTTGTCCGGTCAGGGCTTGCAGCAACGAGGTTTTGCCGTGGTCGATGTGCCCGGCGGTGCCGACGATCACGACTCGACCTGCAACTGCGGCAACTGCGCCAGCCACGCCGCTTCGTCGTCGAGTTGCCTTAGATCGAGCCACAGCGCATCGTCGTCAATGCGCCCGAGCACCGGGATCGGCAAGGCGCGCAACGCCGCTTCCAGATTCAGCAGAAAACGCCCGCGCAAGCGTTTCGATACCTGCGGGCGCAGGCAAAGCGCTGCACTCGGCAACCGCGCTACCGGTTGGCTGCCGCTGCCGATCATGCCCAGCGCTTTCACTGCACTGACATTCCACGGTTCGCCGATGACCTGTAAGAGTGCCGGTAGCAGGCGCTCCGCTTGTGCGAGGATTTCGGCTTGCGGGCGAGTCAACAGCCGCAGGCTCGGCAGACGTTCAACGAGGCGATCCGGGTCGCGATACAGACCCAGCACCGCCTCCAGAGCGGCCAGGGTTAACTTGTCGACCCGCAAAGCACGCTTCAACGGATTTTTCTTGATCTTCGCGATCAGGTCTTTGCGCCCGACAATCAACCCGGCCTGCGGCCCGCCGAGCAATTTGTCGCCGCTGAAAGTGACGATGTCCGCACCCTCCAGCAACGCCTGGCGCACCGTGGGTTCCGCTGGCAGGCCCCAACGGGTCAGGTCCAACAGACTGCCGCTGCCGAGATCCTCAAGCAGCGGCAAGCCATGCCGATGAGCCAGTTCGGCCAGCTCGGCGGTGGGTACACGAGCGGTAAAGCCTTCGATGCTGTAGTTGCTCGCATGCACGCGCATGATCAAGCCGCTGCGCGGGCTGATCGCTGCTTCGTAGTCGCGGGCGTGGGTGCGGTTGGTGGTGCCGACTTCATGCAGACGCACCCCGGCGCGGGCCATGATGTCGGGAATGCGGAACGCGCCGCCGATCTCGATCAGTTCGCCGCGCGAGATGATGCCTTCCTTGCGCGCGCCCAGGCTGTTGAGCGTCAGCAGCACCGCAGCGGCATTGTTGTTGACCACAGTGACGGCCTCGGCCCCGGTCAGTTCGCGGATCAGGCCTTCGATCAGATCATCGCGATCACCGCGCTTGCCGCTGGCCAGATCGAATTCCAGATTGAGCGGGTAACGTGCGGCCATTTGCACCGCTTCGATGGCCTCTTCGGGCAGCAAGGCGCGGCCGAGGTTGGTGTGCAGCACCGTGCCGGTCAGGTTGAACACCCGCCGAACGTTACTGCGCTGTTGCTGGGTCAGGCGCTCGCCGACGCGGCCGGCGAGCACTTCGGGGCTGATTTCAATGGCAGACAGTTGACCTTGCAACACGCTGAGCCGCAGCTCATCAAGCAACTGCCGCAAGCCGCTCAGCAACGCCTCACGACCATAACGCTCGGCCAGCGGCAGACAGGCCGGGTGACGCAACAAACCATCAATGGAAGGCAACCGCAGGGCAACACTCGAAGACATCAGCCACTCCCGAAAACAAGACTCTCCGGCATGACCTGACGCAACGCGTCTAAATACAGCACACCGGCCCCCAATTGTGGGAGCGGGCTTGCTCGCGAATGCGGTGAGTCAGCCACAAATGATCTGACTGACACGGCCCCTTCGGGAGCAAACCCCTCTCACAAGTTTTTCAGGAGTGTAGACGCTCTGTTCATTCGTCTCCCGGCGCCAGCATCAGATTCGGTGCCAGACGCTGAAAACCGTCCTGCGCCAGACGCATGTCGAGCAGCAGGCTGCTGAGATCCGCCGACAACGCTTCGCCTTCGGCATCGTTCTCCAGATAGACCAGTTTCAGGTAGCTGTTGCAGCCCGGGCAGACCTCCGCGCGAATCGGCGCCTGATTGGCGGCGTGGCGATCGTCCTCCAGGCTCAGGTAATCGAGGCCTTTGCTCGACTCGCAATACACGCACTTGACCCGCACCACGTGCCATTCGCAGGCGCACAGCGAACACACCAGATAGCGCAGACCATTGTGTTTGCCGCGATGGCGGATCACCCCGGCCATCGCCGGCGAACCGCAGCCCGGGCACTGGCTGAGGCTGTCGCCGGGTTTCAGTTGCAGGTTCGCTGCGCTGAGCAGCCAGTGGCTCCACGCCGCTTGCAGCCCGGCGCCGAGAAACGGCACCAGCGCCGCCGGCACCATTGAATACTGGCCGCTGACCAGCGCCACCGCCCACGCACGCAACTGGCCGGCACTGGCCTCCCGCAGCGTGGCCAACGCGTCGAGCACCGCCGGCTGTTCCGATGGCACATAGCGTTGCAGCAAAGCATCCAGATACGCCTGCCAGCCGTCCTCGCGCACCAGCGTATCGGCGGCAAATGGCGGCAAGCCGTGGCGCTGACAGACTTCAAGGCGTTGCACGTCGATTGGCACCGTCAAGGGCGGCTCGTCCATCACCTGCTGCTGAGCCCGGCACAATCCGGCAATCAGCTGCAGATAATCGGCCAGCGGATGCCCTTCGGCCAATTGCTCCAGCCGCTGGGCGCGCAAAGTAAACAGGTTGTGCGGTGGCAGGTACAGAAACGGCGGCGAGCTGGCCGCAGCTTCGATTTCCCCGGGTTCAAGAATGGTTGCCAAAAGTCAGCCCTTTTTGGTGATCGGTCGCTCCGGCACGTCCGGATTGCGTTCATCGCGGGTGATGTCGCGATACCAGAGTTCGTGGTGCTTCTTCGCCCAGGCGCGGCTGACCCAGCCATGCAGCATTGCGTCCACCGAACCCTTGATCCATAGCCCGGCGTAGATGTGCACGATGATGCTGAGGATCAGCACAAACCCGGCCAGTGCATGCAACAGCATGGCCCAGCGGATCGCGGTGATGCCGAAGTACGCGCTGAAATACGCACGCCAGATCACCAGCCCGGTGAACAGCAAACCGAGCATGCACAGCAGTAAAGTCCAGAACAGCATCTTCTGCCCGGCGTTGTACTTGCCCACCGGCGGTACGCTTTCTTCATCGTTGACCAGCACCCGATCGATGCGGCGCATCCACTTCCAATCGTTGTCGATGAAGAAGTTCGCGCGCCAGAAGCGGAACACCAGGCCGAGGAACAACACGAACATCAGCACGCCCATGAACGGGTGCAGAATCCGCGTCCACGGCCCGCCGCCAAACAGGTTGGTCAGCCAGAACATCGACGGATGAAACAACGCCAGCCCGGACAGCCCGGCCATGAAGAACAGAATCGCCACCAGCCAGTGATTGGTGCGCTGGTTGGCGGTGTAGCGCAGGATCGTCTTGTTGCTCATGGCCGGTCCTCCCCGCGTGGATCGAAGGTGTGCACCGCCGGATCGACAACATGCACCGAGGTATCGGGCGGCGTCGGATGGTCATCCTCCTCGGTACGGTTCGGCCCGATGCGCACGTAGTGGAAGAACCCGGCCAGCACCGCCGCGCCCATCGCCAGCAGGCCGAGCGGTTTGCTGATGCCTTTCCACAGGCCCACCAGCGGACTGATGGCCGGCGCATCCGGCAACCCGGCGTAGATCTTCGGCGTGTCGGCGTGGTGCAACACGTACATCACATGAGTGCCGCCGACGCCTTCCGGGTCGTACAGACCGGCGTTGTCGAAGCCACGGCTTTTCAGGTCGACGATGCGTTCGGCGGCGTGTTCCTTCATGTCTTCCTTGCTGCCGAAGACGATGGCCCCGGTCGGACAGGTTTTCACGCACGCCGGTTCCAGCCCTACCGCGACGCGGTCAGAACACAAGGTGCACTTATAAGCCTTGTGATCCTTCTGCGAAATCCGCGGAATATTGAACGGGCAACCGGTGATGCAGTAGCCGCAACCGATGCAGTGATCCTGATCGAAATCGACGATGCCGTTGGCGTGCTTGATGATCGCCCCGGGACTTGGGCATGCCGCGAGGCACCCCGGCTCGGCGCAGTGCATGCAGCCGTCCTTGCGGATCAGCCACTCCAGGTTGCCGGCATCGGTTTCGTGTTCGGTGAAGCGCATCAGGGTCCAGGTTTCTGCGCTCAGGTCCTGCGGGTTGTCGTAGGTGCCGTGGTTGTGGCCAACCTCGTCGCGCAGCTCGTTCCATTCCGAGCAGGCGACCTGGCAGGCCTTGCAGCCGATGCATTTGGTGGTGTCGATCAGCTTGGCGACTTCCTGCTGATTTCTCACCGAGGGCGGCACCGTGGTGGTGGCCGAGCGGGCAATGATGTCTTGGCTGGCCATTTACAGTTTCTCCACGTTGACCAGGAATGACTTGGATTCCGGGGTCTGTGTGTTGCCATCGCCGAGGAACGGCACCAGGGTGTTGGTCAGGTAACCGTGACGCGTCTGACCGGTGAATCCCCAGTGCAGCGGGATGCCGATCTGATGCACCACCTGGCCGTTGACCTGCAGCGGCCGGATGCGTTTGGTCACCACCGCCACCGCCTCGATGAACCCGCGCTTGCAGCTGACCCGCACCCGATCTCCGGCGGCGATGCCCTTCTCCTTCGCCAGCACTTCGCCGATTTCGACGAACTGCTCGGGCTGGGCAATCGCATTCAATTTGCAATGCTTGCTCCAGAAGTGGAAGTGCTCGGTCAGCCGGTAACTGGTGCCGGCGTACGGGAAGTCCTTGGCTTCGCCGAGGCTTTCCCAGACCGAATCGAAGATCCGCGCCGCCGGGTTGCTGGTGGCTTTCTTGTTTTGCGGGTGCAGCGGATTGATGCCGATCGGCGTTTCGAACGGCTCGTAGTGCTCGGGGAATGGCCCCTCGTTCATCTTGTCGACGGCGAAAAACCGTGCGACGCCCTCGGGGTTCATGATGAACGGGTTCATCCCGGCTTCCGGCGGCACATCGGCCTTGTAGTCCGGCACATCGGTGCCACCCCAGGCCTTGCCGTTCCACCATACGAGGCGCTTTTTCGGATCCCACGGTTTGCCCGAGACATCCGCCGAAGCGCGGTTATAGAGAATCCTCCGGTTGGCCGGCCACGCCCAGGCCCAGCCCAGATGCTGGTGCATGCCATACGGGTCGGCGTTGTCGCGCCGGGCCATCTGGTTACCGGCCTCGGTCCAGCTGCCGGCGAAAATCCAGCAGCCGGAGGCGGTGCTGCCGTCATCCTTGAGCTGAGCGAACGCGGCCAGTTGCGAGCCGGCCTTGACCGTCGCACCGCTGGCGTCGGTGAAGTCGGCCATGGCGCTGCCATTGATCTCCTTGGCCAGTTCCTCCGGCGAAGGCTCGTCCGGGATCTTGTATGGCCACGACAGTTTCAGCAGCGGATCGGCGAACTTGCCACCCTCGGCCTGATAACGCTTGCGCAGGCGCAGGAACAATTCGCTCATGATGCGGATGTCGGTCTGCGCTTCGCCCGGGCCGTCGGCGCCCTTCCAGTGCCATTGCAGCCAGCGGCTGCTGTTAACCAGCGAACCGTCCTCCTCGGCAAAGCAGGTGGTCGGCAGGCGAATCACTTCGGTCTGGATCTCGGCGCTTTTCACGTCGTTGTACGGCCCGACGTTGTGCCAGAACTCCGAGGTCTCGGTGGCCAGCGGATCCATCACCACCAGCCACTTGAGCTTGGCCAGCGCGCCCATCACCCGGTTCTTGTCGGGCAACGCAGCGATCGGGTTGAAGCCCTGGCACATGTAGCCGTTGACCTTGCCCTGACTCATCAGGTCGAACATCTTCAGGACGTCGTAGTTGGGGATGTCGAGTTTCGGCAGATAGTCGTAATTCCAGTTGTTCTCCAGCGTGGCGTTGGCGCCGTACCACGACTTCATCAGACTGACGTGGAATTTGCTGTAGTTCTGCCAGTAGGACAGTTGCCCCGGACGCAACGGCATTTGCGTGCGTTTTTTGATGAAGGCGTTGTAGTCCTGCTCGCCATCGCCACCCAGCGTCAGATAGCCCGGCAACGAGTTGGACAGCAACCCGAGGTCGGTCAGGCCCTGAATGTTCGAGTGCCCGCGCAACGCGTTAACGCCACCGCCGGGCATGCCGACGTTGCCCAGCAGCAGTTGCACCATCGCCGCGCTGCGGATGATCTGTGCGCCGATCGAATGCTGCGTCCAGCCGAGCGCATAGAGAATGGTCATGGTCTTGCCGGGCGTGGAGCACGTGGCAATCTCATCCCAGATTTTCTGCATCGCATCGACCGGCATGCCGCAGATCTGGCTCGCCAGATCAATGTTGTAGCGGCTGTAATGCTGCTTCATCAATTGATAGACGCACTGCGGATCCTGCAGGGTCGGGTCGACCTTGACGAAGCCGTCTTCACCCAGCTCGTAACCCCAGCCGGATTTGTCGGTGTAGCTGCGCTTGGCTGCGTCATAGCCGCTGAAGATGCCGTCTTCAAAGCCATAGCCGGCTTTGACGATGAACGAGACGTCGGTGTAATTGCGCACGTATTCGTGCTGGATCTTGTCCTGGGTCAGCAGGTAATTGATCAACCCGCCCATGAAGGCGATGTCGGTACCGGTGCGGATCGGCGCGTAATAGTCGGCCACCGAAGCGGTCCGGGTAAAACGCGGGTCGACCACGATCAGCCGGGCAGCGTTATGCGCCTTGGCCTCGGTCACCCATTTGAAGCCGCACGGATGCGCTTCTGCTGCGTTGCCGCCCATCACCAGGATCAGATTCGCGTTGGCGATATCGGTCCAGGTATTGGTCATGGCACCACGGCCGTACGTCGGGGCAAGACTTGCCACCGTCGGGCCGTGTCAGACACGCGCCTGGTTATCGAACCCCAGCATGCCGAGACTGCGAATCACCTTCTGGGTGATGTAGCCCGCTTCGTTGGACGCTGCGGACGCGGCGAGGAATCCGGTGGTGAGCCAGCGATTGACCGTTTGCCCGCTGTCGTTCTTCTCGATGAAGTTGGCGTCGCGGTCGGCCTTCATCAGGTCGGCGATGCGATCCAGCGCTTCATCCCAGCTGATCCGGGTCCATTCGCTGCTGCCGGGCTTGCGCGTTTGCGGATACAGCAAGCGGCCCGGGCTGTGAATGAAGTCCAGCAGGCCTGCGCCTTTTGGACACAGGGTGCCGCGGTTGACCGGGTGGTCGGCGTCGCCCTCGATGTGGATGATGTTTTGCGCGACGTTCTTCGCGGCATCGCCCTGGCTGTACATGATCAACCCGCAACCGACCGAGCAATACGGGCAGGTGTTGCGGGTTTCATGGGTGTGGGCAAGCTTGAAGTGACGCACCTGCTCGGCGAAGGCCGGCGTCGGGGCCATGCCCAACGCGCCCAGGCTAGAGCCTGCAAGGCCGATACCGGCGACCTTGAAGAATTGACGACGGCTGAGATCCATCGTGCACTCCTGATCAGGTGGAACCCGGTACTTGAGCCGGGCTTTTTCTGGACAAACACGGTTACGGCAGAATGCCTGCCGGTTTTTTCACTGTAGACAATGACCACACGTTCTGTGTGAAAACCGACCGTCGGCCGTTTGTCGGTACATCCGCCAACAAACGCAAAAACCCTGTGGGAGCTGGCTTGCCAGCGAAAGCGGTGGATCAGTCAACACTAATAGCGACAGTGACGACGCCATCGCTGGCAAGCCAGCTCCCACAAGGATCGCGTAGGGCTTAGAATGCCCGGCAGGACCCATCCCGCCTTCACGAGACCGCGCATGACTTTCGATTTTGATCAGGTATTCGACCGCCACAACACCGGCAGCACCAAGTGGAGCCGCTACCCGGCCGATGTGTTGCCGATGTGGGTCGCTGATATGGATTTCGCCGCGCCTCCGGTGATCATCGAGGCATTGCAGCAGCGCCTGTTGCACCCGCTGGTGGGTTACAGCGTGGCGCAGGACAATCTGCGTGAAGCCATCGTCGCCGACCTGTGGAACAAGTTCGCCTGGCGGGTCAAACCGCAGGAGCTGATCTTCCTGCCGGGCGTTGAATCCGGTTTCAACATGGCTTTGAAAGCGCTGGTGCAACCGCAGCAGAACGTCGTGGTGCAGGTGCCGAACTACCCGCCGCTGCGGCATGCACCGGGGCATTGGGGGCTGAACAAGGTCGAGCTGGAATTCGTCGCCCAGGCCGATGGCACTTACGCCACGCCGCTGGAGACCCTGCGCGAATCGCTGAACGGTGGCGGTGCCCTGCTCCTGAGCAACCCGCACAACCCAATCGGCAAAGTGTTTGCTCGTGAAGAGCTGCAAGCGGTGGCGGATATCTGTGCGGCACAGGACGCCTGGATCATCTCCGACGAGATCCACGCCGAGCTGTGCTTCGACGGCCGCGTACATGTTCCGACCGCCTCCCTCAGCCCGGAAATCGCCAAGCGCACCATCACCCTGATGTCCGCCAGCAAGGCCTACAACATCGCCGGCCTCAAAACCTCGTTCATGATCATCCAGGACGCCGCCCTGCGCGAGCGCGTCAACCATGCACGTTGTGGCATGGTCGATAGCGTCAATCCGTTGGGCATGGAAGCCACCCGCGTCGCCTACAGCGAAGGCGCGCCGTGGCTGGCCGAACTGAAAACCTATCTGCAGGCCAACCGTGACTGGCTGGTGGACGCGGTGCGCAGCCGCTTGCCGGGTGTGACCATCAATGTGCCGCAAGGGACGTATCTGGCGTGGCTCGATTGCTCGGCGCTGGAGCTGGGCAATCCGCAGCAGTTCTTCCTCGAACAGGCCAAGGTCGGTCTGAGCGCCGGGGTGGATTTCGGTGATCAGCACCAACAGTTCGTGCGCCTGAACTTCGGCTGCCCACGGTCGTTGCTTGAAGAAGGCATCAGCCGCATGGAGCGCGCCCTGAACAACCGCAATACCTGAATCCACAGTAGAGCCCCCTGTGGGAGCGAGCTTGCTCGCGAAAGCGTTGGTTCAGTCAACCTTGATGTCGGCTGAAACACCGTATTCGCGAGCAAGCCCGCTCCCACAGGGTTTTGCATTGCCATCGCAAAAAATGCAGCGCAAATCCGATCGAACTCACGGCAAACCGTCCGGGTCAACCGCCCATACCTGCCCTGAGACCTCGGAGATTTGTGATGACCGACTACCCAAAACCACCCTTCCCCACGCAAGCTCAAGCCGTGCCGGGTTTGCAAAGCAAAATGCAGCCCTACCCCGATTGCGGCGAACAAAGCTACGTCGGTTCCGGGCGACTGTCCGGCAAGATCGCGCTGATCACCGGTGCCGACAGCGGCATCGGTCGCGCGGTGGCGATTGCCTTCGCCCGTGAAGGCGCCGATGTGGTCGTGGCTTATCTGAATGAACATGAAGACGCCAAAGAGACCGCACGCTGGGTTGAACAGGCAGGCCGTCAGTGCCTGTTGCTGTCCGGCGATCTGGCGCAAAAGGCTCACTGCCAGGCACTGGTAGACAAGACCGTCGAACGCTTCGGGCGCATCGATATTCTGGTCAACAACGCTGCGTTCCAGATGACCCATGAAACCTTCGAGGAAATCCCCGACGAAGAATGGGTGATGACCTTCGACGTCAACATCACGGCGATTTTCCGCCTGTGTCAGGCGGCGATCAAACACATGCGCCCCGGTGCGTCGATCATTAACACCAGCTCGATCAACTCGGACATGCCCAAACCGACCCTGCTCGCCTATGCCACCACCAAAGGCGCGATTGCCAACTTCACCGGTGGGCTGGCGCAGATACTCGGGCCGAAAGAAATCCGCGTGAACTGCGTGGCCCCCGGGCCGATCTGGACGCCGCTGATCGTTTCGACCATGCCCGATGAAGAAGTACAGAATTTCGGCAGCGAAACCCCGCTCGGTCGCCCCGGACAACCGGTGGAAGTGGCGCCGATCTATGTGCTGCTGGCCTCTGATGAAGCCAGTTACATCACCGGTCAGCGCTACGGCGTCACCGGCGGCAAGCCGATGTTGTAAGCCTCATGAGCTTTGTCATTTGGGTCGCGGTGCTGGGCGCCGTCTTGCTGACCCTTGCGCTGACCTCGTCCTACCTGCGCTGGATGCCGGTCACCACCTCGGCGGTGTGCCTGTTGCTGGGGATTGTCATCGGCCCGAGCGGGCTGGATCTGCTGAAACTGTCACTGGAAAACGCTTCCGTATGGATGGAACACCTTACGGAAGTGGCGGTGCTGTTTTCCCTGTTTGTCTGCGGCCTCAAGCTGCGTTTGCCATTGCGCGACAAGCGCTGGCGGATTGCTTTCGGGCTGGCCGGCCCGGTGATGGTGTTGACCATCGCCGGGGTCAGCGTATTGCTGCATTGGGGCCTGCAACTGCCTTGGGGGCCGTCACTGCTGATCGGCGCGATTCTCGCACCGACCGACCCGGTGCTGGCCGCGCTGGTGCAGGTCAACGACGCACGGGATGTCGACAGCGTGCGCTTTGGTCTTTCCGGTGAAGCCGGACTGAACGACGGGATCGCGTTCCCGTTCGTGATTCTCGGCCTGCTGCTGGTGCAGGCGGATGCTCATCCCGGCGCGCTGACCGATTGGGTGCTGCACGGTTTGCTCTGGGCGGTGCCGGTCGGCTTGCTCACCGGTTACTGGATGGGCCGCGGCATTGGTCGGATCACCTTGTCACTGCGCATCCGTAACGACGACAGCACCCTGAGCCCGAATGATTATCTGGCGCTGTCGCTGATTGCCTTGGCTTACGTCGGCGCGGATGCCATCGGCGGTTACGGCTTTCTGTCGGTGTTCGCTGCCGGCCTTGGCCTGCGTCAGGAAGAAGTCAAATCCACCGGCGCCAGCCAACCGCCCGCCGAACATCTGGTGCAACCGGTGGTGGGCCATCAGAACATCGAACCGCAGCACGCGGTACACGGTGATACCGAACGCCTGGAAAGCAGTCAGGTCGCTGCCGGGATCATGATGGGCGACATGCTCTCCTTCGGCAGTCTGGTGGAACGGGCCATGGAAGTGTTTCTGGTGACCCTGCTCGGCGTGGTGCTGGTGCCGCATTGGGATTGGCGGGCGTTGATCATTGGCGCGGTGCTGTTCTGCGTGGTGCGTCCGCTCTGCGTTGCACTGATGCCATGGGGCACCTTGCTCGATGGTGGTCAGCGGCTGTTGATCGGCTGGTTCGGCATCCGCGGGATCGGCAGCCTGTTCTATCTGTTTTATGCCTTGAACCATGGTCTGAGTCCTACGGTCGCGGCGTTGTGCACCAACATCACCCTGTCCGTGGTAGCACTGAGTATTTTGCTGCATGGCATCAGCACCCAGCCACTGCTGGCGCGCTACGAACAACGGCAAAAACGAAAAAACTGATTTTTCCGGCGGAAATATCTTGGGCAATCCATCGAAGTTTTTTCTGTAAATAAATGGATCCCTCTGCAGATTCCGGCAGTCACAACCATAACCCCTCGCTGTAAGCACTCGGCGGGGTCCGGCAGGTTCGGTTCCCCTGCGGCTTGCAGCCCATGAATAGGAATCTTTGGATAACAAGGTCACGGTCATGAAAGAATGCTCGACTCCGGCACAAATCAAGGCTTGCAGGGCTTTGGCCCTGGAACGCAATCGTCAACTGTTCGAAGACGCCCACGCCCTCAACCGCGCCGCTTACGAGCTGCTGGAGGCGGACAATCTGGACCTCGAACTGTTTGAGCACTATCGAGCCATGCGCCGCAAAGCCGATGCGAAGTTCGCAGAAGCCATCGATCACCTGTGTGTCCTCAACGAGGACTTCCCGCCGATTCCGATGTCGCCGCATCACTCGCAGGAGTTGCGCCGGCAGCTTGAAACCGTCGAATAAAGCGCCCAAGAAAAAGCCCGGCTGCGAAGTCCGGGCTTTTTCTTTGGGCGGCGTTCAGCCGCCGGGGTTGGTCACCTGAATGAACACCGCGTAAGCCCCCAGCAGTATCCAGAACGTGGCGAAGATCCACGGCGTGCGCACCGAAAACAATAGCGACTTGCGATAGCCCTTATGGCTGGATTCCATTTCACTGAACAGCGGCGACTCGTCGTACGCCATGCCCATGATCGGCTCGCTGCGCAACAACTCGCTCTGCTTGTAGTGCCAGTGATCGATGATGTCGTACGCCGCACGAATCCCCGGCCAGGCGTTGAGCGAACTGAGCAGCCCGAGCAGTGCGAGGAACGGCGGCACCACCAGCGTAAACAGCTTGCCCCACTCGGGGTTGAGGTTGGCCATGCACGAGGCAAAGGCAATCACCAGAAACGACTGCGCCGCCAGATAGGCGTCAGTGCGGTTGGCGAGGATGCTGGTTTCGTACTGGATTTCCTTGCGATAGAAATCCAGCCGTTCCTTGGGTGAGCCGAACATCTTGGCGTCGTGTTCAGTCAGGTGCTCTTCAGCGCTGGGCTCAGTCAGTATGCGAGGCAAGGGACGCGCACTCCGTGGCGGGGAAACCTTTTAGAAGGCCCTCGCCACGGACAAGTTCAGGCGGATTCACTTCATCGACTGCGCGATGATTTCCACCAGGTTCAACTGAGTAAAAGGCTTGGGCAGACGTGGCAGTTGCGCGGCGAAGCCTTCAAGACGTTCGGCGTAGCCGGTGGCCAGAATGATCGGCAGATCCGGCTTGAGCAGACGCACTGCATGCGCCAGTTGCGCGCCGCTCATCTGCGGCATGGCCATGTCGGTGATCATCAGGTCGATGACTTCACCCTGCTCGAACAGCTTCAGCGCCTTGGCACCGGATGTCGCGCTGATCACACGATGGCCAAGATCTTCGAGCAGCAGCGTGGTGCTGGTCATCACCAGCGAGTCGTCGTCGACCACCAGCACGCTGAGGCGTGGCACCAACACCGGTTTGACCGCCGGGTACAGGTTTTTTGCCGTCTCCCCGGCCAGCGCCACCGGTATCCACATTTCAGCGCGGGTGCCATGGCCTTTTTCGCTCTTGAGAATGAAACGGCCACCCAGTTGCTCGATAAAGCCATGCACCATCGACAAGCCCAGCCCGGTGCCCTTGCCCACGCCCTTGGTGGTGAAAAACGGATCCCTGGCCGAACCCAGCGTGGCTTCGTCCATGCCTTCCCCGGTGTCGATCACGCTCAGGCACACATAGCGCCCAGCGGCCATTGAAGAGTGGCTTTGCTCAAGCACCACTTCCGGCTGCGCGGTAATGGTCAGGCTGCCCCCGTCCCCCATCGCGTCGCGGGCGTTAGTCGCCAGATTGAGCAGCGCCAGTTCCAGTTGGTTGCTGTCCGCCAGCACCGGTTGCAGATCCTCGGGAAAGCGCGTCTCGATGCGAATCCCCGGTCCAATCGAACTGCGCAGCAGCCCGGTGATGCCTTGCACCAGTTGCGGGATATCGACCGGTTCGGTCTTGAGTTCCTGCCGTCGGGCAAAGGCCAGCATGCGCTGGGTCAGCGACACGCCACGCAGCGCGCCTTGAGTGGCGTTTTCCAGCAGCCGACTGTTTTTCGGGTCTTCACCGATGCGCTTCTGAAGAATCTCCAGATTGCCGAGAATCACCGTCAGCAAATTGTTGAAGTCATGGGCGATGCCGCCGCTGAGCTGACCGATGGCCTGCATCTTCTGCGCCTGAAACAGTGCTTCGCGGGTTTTCTCCAGGGCCAGTTGCGACTCATGGGCTTCGGTGACATCGCGGGTGATCTTGGCAAACCCGAGCAGCGTGCCGGTTTCGCCGCGAATGGCATCGACCACCACGTGGGCCAGAAACCGCGTGCCATCCTTGCGCATGCGCCAGCTCTTGTTTTCGAAACGACCCTCGCGGGTGGCAATCTCCAGCGCCCGTTGCGGTTCGCCGGCGATGCGGTCTTCAGGGGTGTAGAAAATCGAAAAATGCTGGCCGATGATTTCTTCCGGCTTGTACCCCTTGATCCGCTGGGCGCCCTGATTCCAGTTGCTCACGCGACCTTCGGGGCTGAGCATGTAGATCGCATAATCGGTGACACCCTGCACCAACAGGCGGAACTGCTGCTCGCTTTGCCTGAGGGTTTCCTCGGCCATCTTGCGATCAGTCAGGTCGCGGGTGATCTTGGCGTAGCCGAGCAGTTTGCCGTTGGGATCGATGATCGGATCGATGACCACGTGACACCAGAAGTTGGTGCCATCCTTGCGCACCCGCCAGCCCTCGCCTTCGAATCGTCCTTCGTGCAGCGCGGTGTCGAGCGCGCGTTGCGGCAGGCCCGCCGCACGATCAACGGCGGTATAGAAGCGCGAGAAATGCTCGCCGAGAATCTCCGCCTCTTCGTAGCCCTTGAAGCGTTTGGCACCGGAGTTCCAGCTGGTGATGATGCCGTCCGGGTCGATCATGTAAATCGCATAATCGACCACCGCATCGATCAGCAGACGGAAACGCATCTCCTCGATCGCGGCAGTTTTGCTCGGGTTGTCACTCATCAGGTTCACCGCTGGTTTTCATTAGCGCAAGTATGCGGCAATCCAGCGCCATGGGAAGGTGCAAACGCGCTTCAATTCACGCTTTGATCTGAGGCCGGGTCTGTACCGAGCGCCCACCAGCGCGGCAACAGTTGCTGAATGCGCGGTTCGGCGAAGCGGTCATCGATCAGCATCACCACGCCGCGATCCTGCCGCGTGCGGATTACTCGCCCGGCGGCCTGCACCACTTTCTGCACACCCGGATACAGATAGGTGTAATCGTAACCGGCACCGAAAATCGCCGCCATACGCCGTTTCAACTGTTCGTTGACCGGGTTGAGCTGGGCCAGCCCCAGGGTCGCAATGAACGCGCCGATCAGCCGTGCGCCGGGCAGGTCGATGCCCTCGCCGAACGCACCGCCCAACACGGCGAAGCCGATGCCCTGGCTGTCGGCGGTGAACTGATCGAGAAATACCTGACGCTGCCCTTCAGCCATGCCCCGGGATTGCTGCCACAGATTGATCTGCGGATGGCGTTCGGCAAGCAGGGTCAGCACCTGTTGCAGGTAATCGAAGCTGCTGAAGAACGCCAGGTAATTGCCCGGGCGCTCGCTGAACTGGCGGGCGATCAGCTCGACGATCGGTTCCAGCGACGCCTGCCGATGATTGAAGCGCGTGGAAATGCGGCTGACGATCTGCACCTGCAACTGATCGGCGCTGAACGGCGATTCGACGTCGATGCATACCGTGTCGGCGGGCGTACCGAGCAGGTCGGCGTAATAGCGCCGCGGGCTCAGCGTTGCGGAAAACAACACGCTGCTGCGCGCCGCTTTCAGGCGCGGGCCGATGAACGCTGCCGGCACCACATTGCGCAGGCACAGCTGCGACAGCGGCCGTTTGCGCTCGAGGTCACGTTTGCTGATGTCAAACAGGTAATGCTCGTCGAACAGCTCCGCTACCCGGCCGAACTGCAGCATGTCGAAGTAGAAGGTTTGCAGCGCGCTGTCGAGTCCCTGCGGATGGTCGTTGAGGTAATCGCCAATGGCCGCGCTGCACAGGGACACCGCTTGCAGCAGTTTTTCCGGAGCCTTGTCGTAGGCCTGATACGGCGCCAGTTGCGGCTGATGCAGCGCGTTCCATTCGCGGTTGACCCGTTGCAGGGATTTTTTCAGGACCTCGGGGGCCGTCTTGCGCACACTGGCCAGCGCAGCCTGATCGAGACTGGCGCTGTACATCGAGCGCCCGCGCTCGACCAGGTTATGCGCTTCATCCACCAGCACCGCAACTTTCCACTGATTGAGCTGGGCCAGACCGAACAGCAACGCACTGAAATCGAAGTAATAGTTGTAGTCCGCCACCACCACGTCGGCCCAACGGGCCATTTCCTGGCTCAGGTAGTACGGGCAAACCGTGTGCTGGCGAGCCACTTCGCGCATCGCCGCCTGATCCAGCAGATTGATCCGGCTGGCCGCTTCACGGGCGGCGGGCAGGCGATCATAGAAGCCTTGGGCCAACGGGCAGGACTCGCCGTGACAGGCTTTGTCCGGGTGTTCGCAGGCCTTGTCGCGGGCGACCATCTCCAGCACCCGCAACGGCAAGCGTTCAGACTGATCGAACAACACCTGACTGGCATCCAGCGCCAGTTTGCGCCCCGGGGTCTTGGCGGTCAGGAACAACACCTTGTCCAGTTGCTGCGGCGCCAAAGCCTTGAGCATCGGGAACAGCGTGCCGAGGGTTTTGCCGATCCCGGTGGGTGCCTGCGCCATCAGGCAACGGCCGGTGCTGACGGCTTTAAACACCGATTCGGCCAGATGCCGCTGGCCGGGGCGAAAGTCGGCGTGGGGAAAGCTCAATTGCTGCGCCGCCCGATTGCGCGCCTCGCGATGGGCCATTTCCTGCTCGGCCCAATTCAGGAACAACCGGCATTGTTGTTCGAAAAAGTCTTGCAAGACTGGCGCAGTGAAGGCCTCGACCAGACAGGTTTCCTTCTCGCTGACGATGTCGAAATACACCAGCGCCAGATTGATCCGCTCAAGCTCAAGCTTGCGGCACATCAGCCAGCCGTAGACTTTCGCCTGCGCCCAATGCAGCTGGCGGTGGTTGGCCGGCTGCTTGCTCAAGTCACCGCGATAGGTTTTGACTTCTTCCAGACAGTTCTGCGCCGGATCGTAGCCGTCCGCCCTGCCCCTGACTTTCAATTGCAGAAACTCACCTTCCAGCGCCACCTCGCTCTGGTACTTGTCGCTGCGCCGCGAGGCCACGGTGCGGTGCCCGAGCATGCCTTCGAGCGCAGTCGGCGAAGGGGTAAACCGCAGGTCGAGGTCGCCGGTCTTGGCGGTGAACTCACACAGGGCGCGAACGGCAATGCTGTAGCTCAAGCGCTCTGCTCCGCCCATTGCACGTAGCACACGGCGACCGGCATCTGGTGTTGGTGGCAGAACTCCAGCCAGCGCAATTGATTGTCCTGCAGGCGGTCACCGGGGCCTTTGACTTCGATCATCCGGTAGGTCTTGTGCTGCGGCCAGAACTGGATCAGATCGGGCATACCGGCGCGGTTGGCCTTGATGTCAAGCAGCAGGCGATTGAACCAGTGCTTGAGATGTTCGGCCGGCAAGCACGCCAGCGCCTGCTCCAGCAGTTGCTCATTCAAGGCGCCCCAGAACACGAACGGCGACTGCACGCCCCATTTGGCGACGAAGCGCTCACGAATGGTCGCCGTATAACGGCCATCGTCGAGTTGGTCGAGGCACGCCTGGAACAGTTCGGCGCGGCGTTGCTGGAAGTCTTCGTTGAGCAGATCCACCGGCCCACGCTGAAACGGATGAAAAAACGCCCCCGGCAGCGGCGCAAAAATCGCCGGCCAGCACAGCAGGCCGAACAGCGAGTTGATCAGGCTGTTCTCGACGTAATGCACCGGGCCGCTGTCTTCGTGCAGATGCGCCTGCACGTAAAACTCCACCGACAGCGACGGATCGGTGCGCGGCAATTGCAGATCGAGGCGCTCGACCGGGCGCGGCGTTGCGCGCTTGAGCGGTGGCCCGCCGAGTTTGCGTCGCAGCCGGGGCAGCATCCGCTGCAGGCTCTGCTGTTCGGCGGCGCTTTCCGGCGCCTGTTCGGCGCGAGTGGCAAGCTCCAGCGCCAGTGCGTATTCGCCGCAGCGCTCCAGCACCCGAATCATCCGCTGGCGGGCGCCGGGGTAGGCGCAATCGCGGTAAATGCTCAGCGCCAGGGCGAACTCGCTGATGCGCTCGCAATACTGGCCGATCTGAAACAGCACCTTGCCGCGCCGGCGTTGCAGCCACGGGTTGGCGAACTGCAATGCGCTGACCTGCTCGACAATGGTTTCCAACGGTTCTCCGGCCTCGAAGCGTTGCTGGCACTGATGCAGGAACAGGCAGGCGTCAACGTCTTCACGGCTGCGCAGGCCACGGGAATCGGCGCAAAACTCGACTTTTTCGTAGGTAAAGATGCCGAGGTCGGCGAGGACGAATTCCGACCAGTCCTGGTACAGGTTGCCGAAGAACATCAGGCGCAGACGGTCGCACAGGTCCATGATGGTCAGGCTGAGCAAGCAGTCGCCGAGCGTCGGCGCCCAGTCGGACAGGCTGCGCGATGCGCTGAATTGCTCGGCGAGCGCCGGCAGCCAGTCGTCCTTGCGCCCCTTGGGTTGTTCGATAAAAGCACCAAACGCTTGCAGGAGTTCAGCCTTGAGCAACACCTCGAACACTTCGGCCACGCTCAACAGAGCCTGATCGTCGAGCCAGCCGTGACTCAGCAACGGCTGCGCGGCGTCGCTGATGTCCCCGATTTCCGGGTAGTTGAGTTTGCCGAGGCGGAAATGCACGCCCTTGCGCATTACCATGCGCACCAGCAGACCCTGTGAGGCGCGTGGCAAAGCCTTGAAGTCGCGGATAAAGCCGTGCTCGGATTCGCTCATCACATCGGCATAGCGCAGCTCAAGCCAATCAAGCACTTGCCGGAAGTTGTTGAGGTAATAGAACGGATCGTCGAGCGGGTTGGCAGTCACGGGAATTCAGGGCCATGGCGAGCGAATACTGGTTATGCGTACAGATACCAGCTCTGCCCCGTCGCGTGCAAACGGAAAAAGATCAGTGGCAGCGGCAATCGGAATTTTTTCAGGGTGCCATCGAACTTTTCCCGGCTGGATGGCACCAACCGCGTTAGAGACCGAAGTCGGTCAATTGATATGGAATGAGGTATTTGAGGTGGGTATGAAGATCAAGACTCTGGGTATTCCCCTGGCGGTAGCGGCCCTGCTGGCATTGGGCGGCTGCTCGACGCCGACGGTGGTCACCTTGCAGAACGGCACCCAGTATTTGACCAAGGACATGCCGAAAACCAAGAACAAGGATGGGTTCTATGAATTCGAGGATATTTCCGGGACCAAGGTGAGAGTCCGCGGCGACGAGGTCGCGACGGTGCGCAAGGAAGACTGACACCCTGCTGTACGTGTAGGAGCTGCCGAAGGCTGCGATCTTTTGATTTTGATCTTGAAAAACAAAATCAAAAGATCGCAGCCTGCGGCAGCTCCTACAGGGGAAGTGTTATCCGTGTGGGTTATTCGAAAGCAGGCAGGCCCACAAGGCTGTGATCGCAACTGAAATACTGCTCGCCCCGCCGCGCCAGCTCGGCTTGCAGACGCCGGCAGCGTTCCAGATCCAGTTGGGTCATGCGGTCAATGCTCAGGTTGCCAGTGGCTTGCGCTTGTTTGCCGTCACCCGGCCGGAACGTCACGAACGGCTGTTCGGGCTGAATCTGAAACAGGCTTTTCTCTTCCACCGGCTCGACCACTTCGGTCTTTTCCGGTTTCGGCAGTTGATCGGTACTGATCCCGTAACGGCTCAGAATCGAGGTTGGCGGCAGATCGGCCCAGGCATTGGCCGATAACAGCGCCAGTCCGACAATCCCGACATACCCCTTGAACCTTCTCACGTGTGAATCTCCTGTACTCGATGGCGGCTAGCTATAGAACGTGTGGGCACGTGCTGGCTTTAGGCCGCTTTTGCTGTTTGCACAGCTTTTGAGTCAGGGTGTGGCTATCGAGTCACTTTTGATACTGGGTTGTGGCGAGGGAGCTTGCTCCCGCTTGAGCGCGTAGCGCGCACAAAGTCTTCAGGGCCGCTTCGCGACCCAGCGGGAGCAAGCTCCCTCGCCACAGGTTACGGGTGCATCAGGCGATCACAATTCCATCGGCACTGAGGCTATTCAGCGCCACTCCAACCAGCGTCACCGAATCCCCGCCAAACTTCAGCACCGTGTCCTGCCCCACCATCGAGGCATGCGCGCGGAAGTCGTCATTGGGCAACACGCCCTGCACACCAAGGAACACCAGTTTGTCGTTGGACGTAAAACCCACCACCCGATCCTGACCAAACGCGCCGTTGAACAGGAACGTATCCGCCCCGCCGCCCGACTCCATCAGGTCATTGCCGGCGCCACCGACAAACACGTCGTTGCCGGCACCGCCGATCAAGTGGTCGTTGCCGTCCAGACCGAACAACCAGTCACCACTGGCGTGGGCCTTGAGCGTATCGGCGCCGCTGGTGCCTTTGACGCTGGACGCGTACTGCGTGACGTTGTTGCCGACCTTCAGGCCGCTGGCCGTCACGCTGTGGGTCACGTCGTCCTTGAACAGGCCCCAGAGGAAGCCCGGCTCCTTGGTGACGATGCTGCCAATGTCGCGGGTGATGCTGATCCCGCCCTTGGCATCGCGGATGTACAGGTTGCCGGCGCCGTCGTTGGCGAAGTCGAACTTGTTCACCGACTGCTGCAAGTCGAGGGTGTTGTTGCCGGCGCCGCCGAGAATGACGTTGTAGCCGCCACTGTCACGGAAGGTGTCGTTGCCGGCGCGACCTTCGAGGTAGTCGTTGCCGCTGCCGCCCTGGATCAGGTCGTTACTGTCGCTGCCGATGATGAACGTGCTGCCCTTGTGGGTTTCGGCGTTGCGGTTGAGATCCTGCACCCAGGTGTTGGCCCGCGCCGGGTCCGACAGGTTGGCGACGATGATCGTCGAGTCCTTGCTGGTCAGATCGTAGAACTTTGACTCGATGATCCGGTTCATGCTGTCGCCGTAAGCAGTCGGCAGATGCGAGATCCAGGTCGGGATGTTGAGGATGGAGAACGGCAGCAGATTCCACGCGGTCGAGGCGTAGTGATCGTTGAAGCTGACGATGTTGTCGGTAGCCGATTCCTTGGGCGCGTCGTGCACGCCGACCGAGGCGCCGGTAAAGGTCGAGCCGTCGAGGGCGCGGAACACCGGATCGTTTTCGTAACCGACGTTGAGCACCTTGTCGGTCCCGCTCTGGGTCGGCGAGGCGTAGGCAATGTAGTTGGAATCGGCGAAGAACCCGCCCCACTTGCCGCCGCTCAGATCGGCCATGCTGTTCACCGCTAGCCCACCGAGGCTGTGGCCGCTGACCAGCACGTCCTTGCCGCTGAGGCCATTGGCCTTGGCGAACGCCACCACGTCATTGAGCAGATTGCCGAACGCTTCGCCGACGTAATTCTTGGCATAGTCCTTGGGACCGAAGGCTGCCAGCAGATCGTTGATCACATCGCCGATGGAATCGAGGATCAGGTTTTCCCGCGGGCCGCTGGTGCCGCGAAAGGCGATGCCGATTTCCGTGAGATGGCCCTGGGCGTCGTACTTGCCGAGGATTTCCACTTGGGCGGTGGTGTAACCGGCCTTCTCGCCGAAGAAGGTTCCGCGCGCGTCGGTCTTGCCGTCGTAGCCCAGTTGCGAGGCGGTGATCGGTGTCCAGCCAGCCTTTTTCACGGCGTCGAGGGCGAGTTTTTCCGAGTCGGGATTCCACGGAATACCGGGAATCACCCCTTGCGAATCAGTACCGCCGAGCAGTGCGGTCACCAACGTGGCGGGCAGGCCGAGACCGAAGCCGTTGTGCTGATAACCGGCGGCAAAGCCGTTATCGAGATTGTGGTAGGAATACAGCGTGATCGCCATGGCATCGCTGAACAGCGCCTTGGAATCGGCTGCGCCGAAGTTCTTGTAGTCATACACACCCATTGCTATTGCCTCTCTTTTGTTGGAATTGTCAGAGATAGCTCACAGCCAGGGCGCCCCTCGCGGGCACGCCCCGGAGCATTTTCACTACTTACACATCAAATCTGTGGGAGCGAGCTTGCTCGCGAAGAGGGAGTGTCAGCTGCCATTTGCTTGGCTGGCACACCGCTTTCGCGAGCAAGCTCGCTCCCACATTAGAGCTAGGCGAAAACGAAAGACGAGTCCGACAGGTTAGCCACCCCAACCCCTACCAGGGTCACGGCATACTCGCCAATCTTCAGCACCGTATCGGCCCCCGACTGTGCAGCATGCTGCTTGTAGTCGTAGCCCTGCCCCGCGCCTTCGACGCCCATGAACACCAGTTTGTCGCTGCCCTGGTAGCCATTGATCGCGTCGAAACCGAACGCGCCGCTGAACAGGAAGGTGTTGTTGCCACCCACCGCCGTCATCACGTCATTGCCGGCGCCGCCGACGAAGGTCACGTGGCCTTTGTCGCTGATCAGCTTGTCATCGCCGCCCAGCCCGAACAGCCAGTCACCCTCGGCACTGGCGTGCAGCGCATTACCGTACGCATCGCCGTTGAGCGAATGGGTGTACTGGGTCAGGTCGTTGCCATTGGTCAAACCCTTGGCCGTGACGCCCCAGGTGATCTCCTTGCTGCCCCACCACGAACCCGATTCCTTGCTCACCAGCGCGCCGATGTCGCGGGTCATGCTGATACCGCCGTAGGCGTCGCGCACGTACAGCGTGCCGTCACCGTCGTTGGCGAAGCTGAAATTCTGCAGCGGTTTCTGCAGCTCGAAGGTGTTGTGGCCCTGACCGCCGAGGAGGATGTTGAAACCACCGTCATCACGGAAACGGTCATCGCCGCCCAGGCCTTCGAGGAAGTCGTTACCCGCCCCGCCCTTGAGCCAGTCGTTGCTCTGCGTGCCAATGATGAAAGTGCTGCCGGTGTGTGGCTCGCCACTGCGCCCCAGATCCTCGACCCAGGTCTTGCCCCGGGACGCTTCCTCAAGGTTGGAGACGATGATGGTCGAGTCCTTGTGCGTCAGGTTGTAGAACTTCGAGTCGATCACCCGATTCAAGCCATCGGCATAGCCCAACGAGCCATGGGCCGACCAGCTCAGCGGATTGGCAATGCTGAACGGCACCAGGTTCTGCGCGGTGGACGCGTAATGGTCATTGAAGTTGACGATGTTGTCGGTGGTCGACTCATGCGGCTTGTCGTGCTTGCCCATTGAGCTGCTGCTGAAGGTGGTGCCGTCGAGCACACGGAACACCGGATCGTTTTCGTAACCGATGTTCAGCACGTTGTTGCCGGTGCTGCTCTGGGTCGGCGAAGCGAACGCAATGTAGTTGGCGTCCTTGAAGAACCCGCCCCAGTTGCTGGCGCTCAACTCGGCCACGCTGTTGACCCCGAGCCCGCCAAGGCTGTGACCGCTGATCAGTACATCTTTGGCGGCAATGCCGTGTGATACCGCGAACGCGGCGACAGCCTTGAGCAGATTATCGAAGGCATTTTTCGCGTAGTTGCTCGAGTAATCCGATGGCCCGATGGCGGCCAGCAGGTTGTTTTTCAAGTCGCCGAAGGTGTCGCTGAAACCAAGCCCGCCGGTGCCACGAAAGGCCACACCGATACCGGTCAGCTTGCCTGTTGCGTCGTATTTGCCAAGCACTTCGGCTTCGGCGCTGGTGAAGCCGTCCTTCTCGCCGAAGAACGTACCCTGCGCCCCGACCTTGCCCTGATAGCCCAGCGCTGTCGCACTGAGCGGTTTCCAGGCCGTGCCCGGCAATGCTTGCCCGGTCGGGGTGTAGGCATACAGCGTCAGCGCGATAGCGTCGCTGTACAACGCTTTGCCATCGGCATTCTTGTAATCGAACAGTCCCATGTTGTGCTCTCTCTTCCTTCAAAACCGGCAGCCCCAAGGGACTGCCGGCATTGCCTTTAGAACTGCCAGTCGAGCGTCAGACCCACACCGTGATCCTTCTCGTTGTTACCGATCAGTCCGTTATAGTCCAGGTTAACCCGGACATCGCGATTGAGCGCCAGCCCGGCGCGTACACCGACCACGGCCGCATCACGATCCATCGACACACTCTGCACGGTGAACGCGCTGTTGCCATTGGCAAATGCCAGGTGGCTGTCAGCATCGACACTGCTCAGGTTGTGCTGCCAGCCCAGGGTCGCGCCCAGTTCCAGCTGATGTTTGTCCGACAGCGCGAAGGTGCGCTTGGCGCGTACGCCAAGGGTCGACAGCACCACATCGCGGTTGTCTTCACCGCCCTTGAGCGCCGCCGCATCACCCTTCTCGGTGAAGCTGTCGGTGTTCAAGTGCACGTACGACAGATTGGCGAACGGCTCCAGATTCATCGGTTGCAGGCGCAGATCATAAGCCGCTTCGGTGAACACTTGGGTAGTCGCCGCATCGTGCTTGGTTTTCTGTTTACCGCTGACGTCACCGAATTGCAGGTCACGTTTCACATCCACGCGATGCCAGCTGTAGGCCGCACCGGCGGTCAGACGCAGCGCATCGATCTGATGCCCCAGGTACGCACCCAGGTGGTAGCTGTCGACCGAGGCCGACGAATGCGTGCCGCCGCCCATACCCAACGAGCTGTCGCTATAACCGGTAACGAAACCCAGACGCGTATCTTCAGCAATCAAGCCGTCGACGCCAGCCAGCAGCCCGCTGATGGAGCTGTTGGAGTCGGCATTTTCATGCCCACCGTCGCTCTTGCCCCACGAACCCAGGACCTTGACCCAGGCGTTGCTGCGTTCGTCGGTCGGCGCATTGGCATTGAACAGATCACGCTCACGCAAACGCTCGCCCACGGCTTCACGCAGGTAGCGGCTGTCGTTGATCAGCAGCGTGCCGATGGCTGGATGGATCTCGCCGGACAGTTGCTGGAACGCTTGTTGCGCCGACGCCGCGTTCGGCGACAACAGCAGGGTTTCGAACAGCGCATTGCCCGCGCCCAGACGCTCGGCAGCCGCGCCGACCGCACGCTGGTTCGGCGTCAGACCGACACTGGCGAACGACGCGCCATTGCGCCCCACCTCCAGTTGTACGCCGCTCGCCGAGTACGCCAGGGTGCCGCCGAGGAACGCGTAGTTCGGCAGCACTTGCCCGAACTGCCCCTGAATGCCACCGGCCGCTTGCAGGATGTTGAACTGCGTGCCGAGCAGACTCTGCACTTCAGTGGTGGTCAGCAAGGTCGGGCTGTTTTCCAGCGACAGACTGACGGTAGCGCCATCAATCACCGCTTTGCCGCCGGCAACGATCTTGTCGCTGCTGGTCGGCGATACTTCTACCGCGTAGGTCGAACCCGGTTCAAAGGTCACGTCACCGGCGACGTTCAGCGTGCCGATCGAGTTGCCCGGCGCGACGGTACCGCCGCTTTTCGCGGTCAGTGCGCCGATGCGGCCGTTGCCGCCGAGGATGCCGCTGTCGTTGACCGTGACCGCCGAAGCCAGCGAGCCGTTGATCGCCAGACGCCCCTGATTGACCAGGGTCGGGCCGCTGTAGGTGTTGTTGCCGGTCATCACCAGGGTGCCGATGCCCTGTTTGGTCAGGCCGCCGTGACCGGAAATGTCGTTGCGCCAGGTGTCGAGGCCGCAAGTGATGTCGGTGCACAGGCGCTCGGTCGGTTTGCCCTTGTCGATGATCGCGCCAATGCCCGGCAAGTCCGCGACGAACTGCCCGGAACCGTAGGCACCCTGGATGCGAAATTCTTCCGGGATGTCTTTCTCGGTGACGAACATCGCCGGACCATCGATGCCCTTGCGCAGGTTGATCATGCCCCAGCCGTACAAGGCGTCGATGCCTGGTGCGCCGAGGTCGGTGGCGGTAGTGCGCAACACCGTGGCGACCTGATCGCCAGTCATGTACGGGAAGCGCTCCATCAGCACCGCCATGGAGCCGGCCACGTGTGGCGCGGCCATCGAGGTGCCGTTGTAGTTGGCGTAGCCAGTGGTCAGATTGTCAGCGTTGGTGCCGCTGATGATCGAGCTGTAGATCTGCGTCCCCGGCGCCGAGACGCAGAAGCTCGCGGTGTAGCCGCAACGCGAAGAGAACGTGCTCATGATGTACGGATTGGCGCTGGCCAGGTCCGGGTTCTTCTGCAACGCGGCGACGGTGATCCAGTTCGGCGCGATGTCCGGCACGAAGTAACCGAGGCCGGCGATGGCGTCCGGGTTGTTCAGGTTGTAATCGTTACCGGCAGCGAAGATCGTCACGATACCGCTGCGGGCGGCGGCGATGGCGCCGTCGTAGGCACCGCCGGGCTTGGTGCCGAGCAGTGTGCGGATTTCGTTGAACTGCAATTGCGCGTCGTTGACGGTGAAGTGCGGATACGCCGGGTTGCGGCCACCGAGGTCGAAACGGTCGGTGATGCCGATGCCCCAGCTGTTGTTGATGATCCGCGCGCCGCTGGCGATCAGCGCATCCCAACCGGCCTTGTACACCGCGCCGTCGTTGCCACGGACGATACCGTCTTCCGGGCCCGGGTCACCGTTGTCGGCGCTGATGATCTGCGCACCGAACGCCACCCCGTGCATCGGCCCGCCGTCGCGGCTGCCGGCGGCAATACCGCCGACGTGGGTGCCGTGGGCGCCGAGCTTGCCGTTGGAACCGACCGAGGGCGAACCGTCATAGCGGAACGCGTCCCCGGCTTTGACCGGGATGTACGGGTCGGTGTATTCGCGGATCCCGCTGGTGACCAGGGTGATGACTTTGTTAGCGCCGGAAAACTCCGGGTGGGCGGCGTACACCGGCTGGTCGAAGATCCCCAGTTTCACGCCTTTGCCGGTGTAACCGGCGGCGTAGGCGTAATCCGCGCCGATGGCGCCCAGGCCCCAGTCAGCCTTGAATTCGGCACTGCGCCAACTGGCGGGATCGCCAGTGCGGCCGCTTTCCACATAAGGCGCCGCGTGTGCGCTGCCCCAAGTGGTCAGCGCACAAATCACGGCGCAATTGAGGGTTTTCATGGCGAAGCGACCGCCCGTTTGCGCGGGGGTTTTGTTGTTATTCATCCAGCGACCTTCCTTAGTGTTGTTGCGAAAAATCCGTCTATTTCAATCTCATGAATGCTGTTTTTTGTGGCGAGGGAGCTTGCTCCCGCTGGGGCGCGAAGCGGCCCCCTGCATGTTTCCAGTCGAACCCGGTCTGGCGAATTTGCGACTGCTGCGCAGCCGAGCGGGAGCAAGCTCCCTCGCCACAGGTATGTGCTCCTACAGGGAGACGCGTACACCGTCCGTCAGAACTGCCAATTCAAGCTCAACCCAACCCCATGGCTCTTCTCGCGATTGGCCAGTTGCCCGTTGTAATCGAGGTTGACCCGCACGTCCTTGCTCAAGGCCAGGCTGGCTTGCACACCGACCAGCGCCGCATCACGCACCAATGGCGAACTCTCGACCGAGTACGGCGTGCTGCCGCTGGCAAAACGCAGATGTTGTTCAGAGTCGATGTCGCTGAGGCTGTGCTGCCAGCCGAGATGCCCGCTCAGGTCCAGCGCCTGCTGGTTCGACAGGTTGAAGCGCTTGACCGCGCGCACACCGAGCGTACTGAGCACCGCATCACGCTGGTCGCCAGAGCTTTTCAGCGCCGCCGCGTCACCCTTTTCGGTGAAGCCGTCAGTGTCCAGATGCACGTAAGCGAGGTTGGCGAACGGCTCCAGTGCCAGCGGTTGCAGGTTCAGCCGGTAAGCCGCTTCACCGAAGACCTGAGCAGTGGTCGCATCGACCTTGGCTTTTTGTTTGGCGCTGACGTCGCCGTATTGCAGATCGCGCTTCACATCGGCGCGATGCCAGCTGTAGGCCGCGCCGGTGCTCAGGCGCCAGGCGCCGATTTCATGACCGGCGTAAGCGCCGAGGTGATAGCTGTCGACCTTGGCTGACGAGTGCGTGTCCGACCCCATGTTCAGCGAGCTGTCGCTGTAACCGGTGACCAGACCGATGCGCGTCTGCTCGTCCAGCGCACCGTCAACACCCGCGAGCAAGCCACCGATCGAAGTGCTGTAGCGCGCCGTGTCGTTACCGGAGTCGGTCGAACCCCAGGCACCGAGGGCCTTGATCCAGCCATTGCTTTGTGAGGCGCTGGCATCGTGCAGACGTTCGCCCACCGCGTCGCGCAACTGGCGGCTGTCATTGATCAGCATCGAACCAATTGCCGGGTAGATCTCCCCACTCAGTTGCTGGAAAGCTTGCTGCGCCGAGGCGGCAGACGCTGAGAGCAGCAGGCTTTCGTACACCGAATTGCCAGCGCCCAAACCTTCGACAGCAGCCGCTACGGCGCGCTGATTCGGCGTTTGCCCGACGCTGGCGAACGAGGTTGCGTTGCGCTGGATGTCGAGCTGAATCGCGTTGGCCGCGTAGTCGAGGTTGCCGCCGATGAACAGGTAGTCCGGCAGCACCGCGCCGAACCGGCCCTGAATGCCGCCAGCCGCTTGCAAAATGTCGTACGAGTGGCCGAGCAGGCTGCGAGTTTCAGTGGTGCTGAGCAGGGTCGGGCTGTTTTCCAGCGACAGGCTGACCGTGGCACCGTTGATGCTCGCGACGCCGCCGGCGACGATGCGGTCGCTGCTGGTCGGTGACAGCTCCACCGCGTAGGTCGAGCCCGGGGCGAAGGTCACGTCACCGGCCACGTTCAAGGTGCCGATGGAGTTGCCCGGCGCCACACGGCCGCCGCTGTTGGCGAGCAACGCGCCGATGCGCCCGGAACCGCCGAGGGTGCCGCTGTCGTTGACCGTCACCGCCGAGGCCAGCGAACCGTTGACGCTCAACAAACCGCCATTGACCGTGGTCGGTCCACGGAAGGTGTTTTCGCCGGTCAACAGCAAGCGCCCTGCTCCGGATTTGATCAGGCTGCCCTGATAGACCCGGGTCGCCGCGGCGGCATCACGCGCCATACCGACCGCGTAGTCGGTCTGATCCTGCTGACTGGCGCCGGCCGCAATGCCGTTCTGCCAGCCCTTGTCCTGCAGGGTTTGCTGCCAGGCGCTGTGTTCGGCGAGGTCTTCGCGCTGACGCTGAATCAGTGCCTTGTCGGAGATGTCATTGCTCCAGACTTCGCTTTGCCCGGCCGCCAGGTTGGCATCGAACGCGCCAAGCAACTGCCCCGGCCCGCGCATCGCCCGATTCAGGTTGGCCACGCCCCAGCCGACCCGTTCGGTGGGTGCATCGGTGACCGAGCCGTCGAGTTGCGTGGCGGTGGTCAGCAGCACTTCGAGCGCCTGCTGATTGTTCATGTACGGATAGCGTTCCATCACCAGCGCCAGTGCCCCGGTGGCGTGCGGTGCGGCCATCGAGGTGCCGGACTTGATCGCATAATCGCCACCCGGAATGGTGCTGTCGATCTTCGCCCCCGGTGTGGTGATGCACCAGTATTTGGCGATGCCGCACTGGTTGTACTTCTGCTGATTACTCTGATCCAGCCCCGAGACCGCCAGCCAGTGGCCTTCGAGATCCGGCTGAAAGTACGGCAACGCCGAACGCACGCTGGCGTTCGGATAGCCGCTGTTGCCGGCGCTGAACACGTTGATCACGCCACGGCGCGAGACGTCCGCCGCTGCATCGAGCCAGGTGCCCTGATTCCAGTGTTGAGCATAAGCGGCATGCAGATCGGCCAGGGTGCGATAGCTGACATCCGGCGGCTGACTGCCCCAACTGTTGTTGATCGCGCGCACACCGGCAGCGGCCAGGGCGTCGTAGGCCGCTTTGAAATAGCGCGGATCGGGTTTCGGGCCGAACAGAAAGCTGTCGTTGTTGTTGGTGTTGCCGACGTAGATTTGTGCGTTGTACGCCACCCCGTGCATGCCGGTGCCGTCACGGCTCGCGCCCATGGTGCCGACCACGTGAGTGCCGTGGGAATCGTTGTTGGGGTTGAGGGTGCCGTTGACGCTGAACAGCGAACCATCGACGTAACTGCCGGAGGCCAGCACCGGGTGATAGCGGTCGCTGGCGAACTCGGGATGGGCGGCATCGAAGCCGGAGTCGAGAGCGCCGATCTTCACGCCTTTACCGGTGATGCCGGCGGCGTAGGCCTGATCCGCCTGCATCCGCGCCAGGCCCCAGTCGCGCTGGAATTCGGCGCTGCGCCAACTGGCGGGATCGCCGGGCTTGCCGGTTTCAAGGTACTGCGCGTTGGCTTGCGCAATGGAAACTGCGAGCAACAGAGTGCCGACCGCTGCCGGCTTGATGCGTACGTCCATGTTCACCACTCACTTTTATTGTTTTATGCAGGCGCCGCAGGCTATTAAAAGCCAGATCAAAAGATCGCAGCCTGCGGCAGCTCCTACAGGGATTGCTGTGTTCTATGTAGGAGCTGCCGCAGGCTGCGATCTTTTGCTCTGCTTTAAGCTCCTACAGGACTTTCCGTGTTACTGGGTTTTCGGGCCTTGTCCGAAGGCCTCATCCACCCGCGCCAGATCCTGTTCGTTCAAGGTCCCCGCGTAGTAATGCAGCTTGGTCCAGGCCATCAAGTAGTCGTAGCGTGCCTGAGCCAGATCGCGGCGGGTGGTAAATAGTTGTTGTTCGGCATTCAGTGCGTCGAGGTTGGTCCGCTCACCGCCAAGAATGCTTTGCTTGGTCGACACCACCAGCGCTTCAGCCGAGGCCAAGGCCTTCTGGTACGCGCGCAGCTTGTTGACACCCGACAGGCAGGCGCTGAACTGGCGGCGCAATTCGATCAACGTCTCGCGAGTCTTGCCGTCGAGTTCATATTCCGCCTGCTCCATGGTGCGGCTGGCCTGACGGGTCGAAGCCGATACCCCGCCACCGGCATACAGCGGCACGTTGACTTCAAAACCGATGGTATTGGTGTCATAGCGCTGGTTATAGGTGTTGCCGCTGTCCGATTCAGTCTGGCGGATCGAAGCATAGGCACTGACTTTGGGCATGTGCCCGGCGCGGTTGCGCTCCACTTCGTACTTGGCCACTTCAACCGCCTGACGCTGCGACGCCAGGTTCGGGTTATTGCTGATCGCCAGTTCGTGCCAGGTGTCGTAGTTGGCGGGCATCAGGGCGAAGGTCTGGAAATTCTGATCCAGTGGCGCCAGTTCGCTGATGTCCACCGTCGGCACGCCGACCAGCGCACCCAGCTCACGCAGCGCCGCGTCCTGCTCGTTGCGCGCCTCGATCTCTTCGGCGGTCGCCAGTTCATAGCGCGACTCGGCTTCCAGAATGTCGGTGCGCGTGCCCTCGCCCTGCTTGAACATGTGTTCGTTCTGCTGGAACTGCTGCTCGTAGGCTTTCTTCTTGGCCTGGGCGATGTCGATCTGATCCTGGGCGAACAAGGCTTTGGTGTAGTTATCCAGCACCCGCACCAACAGTTCCTGACTCTTGCCGCGAAACGCCTCGTCGGCGAACAGCGACTGGGCCACGCCTTTGCGATACGCCGCATAGGCTTCGTAGTCGAGCAACGGTTGCTGCAAGGTCAGGGTCGAGCCGTAGCTGTTGTAGTTGCGGTCTTCGGTGAGGCTGCCGCGATTGGTCAGTTGCGTGGCCTTGGAGGTGTTATGACCACGGTTGTAGTTGTAACCCAGTCTCGGCAATAGCCCGGCGCGGCCGATGATGCGGTTTTCCAGGCCCGCGTCGCGCTCCTTGATCGCGCCGAGGAACACCGGGTCGTTACGCAATGCCTGCTCGTAGATCTCGAATGGCCCCATGGCCGCCAGCGCGCTGTTTCCTGCGAGCAGCGCGAACGCTGCTCCCAACATCGAAAGCTTATTCATACAGCCGAACATCCTTATTCTTCGGTCAACGCGGAGCCGGCCCGATCGAGCAGCGGTTTGAACAGGTAGTTGAGCAGTGAGCGTTCGCCAGTGCGCACGAACATTTCCGCCGGCATACCGGGCTTGATCACCAGACCGTGAAGCTTCTCCATGGCCTGATCACTGACGCTGCTGCGCAACACGTAGTACGGCACGCCGGTTTTCTCGTCGACCATCTGGTCGGCGGAAATCAGACTGACCTCACCCGGCACACGCGGGGTCTTGCTCTGGTTGAACGCGGTGAAGAGGATATCGACCGGCAGATGCGTGCCGACCTTGTCGATCAGGTTGATCGGCAAGTGCCCTTCGACTTCCAGGGTGGTGCCTTGCGGGACGATCTCCAGCAGGGTTTCGCCCTGACGCACCACGGCGCCTTCGGTGTGCACGCCGAGGTTGACCGCCACACCATCGGCGGTGGCAAGGATCTCGCTGTGTTGCAGGTCGAAACCGGCAGAAGTCAGTTGTTCGGACAGGGTCACGCTTTTCAGCTGCGCGTCGGCCAGTTGCGTGCGCACTTCCTTCTGGTATTCCTCGCCATGCTGTTGCAGCTTCAGACGCGACTCGAGGATGCCCTGCTCGACCCGGCCGCTTTCACCGGTGTTTTCCGCCAGTTGCTGCTGCACTTGCGACAGCTGCCGCTGGTACTCCATCAAACGGTTGCGCGGGATGTAGCCGTTGTCCGCCAGCGGTTGCAGGTTGCTCAGTTGCTGTTGCAGCGAATCGGCCTGGGCATTGAGGTCGGTGCGCGCGCGCCGCATGCCCGCCAGTTGCGCGGTGGCGCCTTCGATACTGGCGCGCAGCCCGGCCTGCTCGCGGTAGAACGCTTCGCGGCGGCTGCTGAACAGTTGACGCTGACCTTCCAGCACCAGTGCCAGACGCGGGTCCGGGTCGTTGCTCAGCTCGGCGGGAAAGGTGATTTCTTTGAGGTTGTCGCGTTCGGCCTGCCAGCGCGCGAGGCTGGCCCACGCCATGCGGTATTGCGCCTGCAGCGACTGCACGTCGGCGGCGACCTGGGTCTGATCGAGGCGGAACAACGGTTGCCCCTGCTTCACGATTTCGCCTTCACGTACCAGAATCCGGCTGACCACGCCGCTGCTCATCGACTGCACAGCCTTGCGCTTGCCGGACACCACCACGGTGCCCTGCACCGGAATGCCTTGATCCAGCGGCGCCAGTGCGGCCCAGGTGAAGAAACTGCCGGCGCCGACGATGGCCAGAATCCAGCCCATGCGCGCGAAAAATTTCGCATCGCGCTCCGGGCGCTCGGTGACGTACGCGTGTTCCATGGAGGCTTCGTTTTCAGTGTTCATGCTGGCGCTGCTCATACACCCGAATTCCTTGTCGTGGGCTGGTACTGCCGGCTCATGCTGAGCCCGCCCGGTGCCTGCGCAGATTTTTCCCGTTGTTGTTCCTGGGCGCCTGACAGCGCCTTGAGGACATCCTGACTGTTACCGAACGCCTGCAAACGACCATCGTTGAGCACCAGCAACTTGTCGGCCTGGGCCAGTACCGAAGAGCGGTGCGTGACCAGCACCACGGTGGTTCCCTTGGCCTTGAGCTGGGCGATGGCGCTGGCCAGCGCGGCTTCGCCAACGGTATCGAGGTTGGAGTTCGGCTCATCGAGCACGACCAGACTCGGATCGCCATACATGGCGCGAGCCAGAGCGACGCGCTGCTTCTGACCACCGGACAGACCACTGCCGTCCTCGCCCAATTGCGTGTCGTAGCCCTGTGGCATACGCAGAATCATCTCGTGGACACCGGCCTGTTGCGCGGCGGCCACGACTTTTTCCGGGTTGGCTTCGCTGAAACGGGCAATGTTCTCGGCGATGCTGCCGCTGAACAGTTCGATGTCTTGTGGCAGGTAACCGATGTATGGGCCGAGTTCATTGCGGTTCCAGCGATGGATATCCGCACCGTCCAGACGCACAGTCCCGCCAAGGGTCGGCCACACGCCGACGAGTACCCGGGCCAGGGTCGACTTGCCGGAACCAGAGGCGCCGAGCACGCCCAGCACTTCACCCGCGCCGATGCTGAAGTTGACCATCTGCAGGGTCGCCGCGCGCTGCCCCGGAGGGCCGGCACTGACTTGCTCAAAGGCAATCTGGCCTTTCGGCGCCGGCAACGCCATGGCGTCATCGCTCGGCGGGAACGCCTGCAGCAACGAGTCCAGACGACGGTAGGCCAGCTTCGCCCCGCTCCACTGTTTCCACACGGCGATCAACTGGTCGATCGGGCTCAGCACCCGGCCCATCAGGATCGAACCGGCGATCATCATCCCGGCGGTCATGTCGCCCTTGATCACCAGCAACGCACCCAGGCCGAGCACCAGCGATTGCAGGCACAGACGCAGGGTCTTACTGATCGAGCTGATTACCGCGCCAGTGTCGCTGGCCTGATTCTGCAGGCCAAGGAAGCGCGAATGCACACCAAACCAGCGCTTGCGCAACGCGCCAAGCATGCCCATGGCCTGAATGGTTTCGGCGTTATGCAGGTGGCTGGTCGCCAGTTGGCTGGACTTCTGCGAATAACCGGCGGCTTCGCCCAGCGGCTTCTTGGTCATGTATTCGTTGAGACATGCCAGCGCGATCAGCAGCAGCGCCCCAGCGGTGGCGAGCACGCCCAGCCAGACGTTGAACAGGTAGATGACGAACAGATAGACCGGGAACCACGGTGCGTCGAAAAACGCAAACAGCGCCGGCCCGGTGACGAATTGGCGAATATGGGTCAGGTCGCCCAGCGATTGCCCGGCATTCCCCTCGCCCTTGAACAGGTTGCGTTCGAACGCTGCCTGATAGACCCGCAGGTTGAAGCGGCGCTCCAGTTGGCTGCCGATGCGGATCACGATGAAACTGCGCACTACCTCCAGCATGCCGATGAACGCAAAAAATCCAACGACCATCAAGGACAGCATCGCCAGGGTGGTTTCGTTCTGCGAAGACAGTACGCGGTCGTAGACCTGCAGCATATAAATCGAGGGCACCAGCATCAGCACGTTAATCAGTGCAGTAAAGCACCCGACGCTGATCAGAATGCCTTTATAGTCACCCAAAGCCTTGAATAAGGGAGCGGTGGCTGGGGCCTTCGCCATCTTCATTGATTATTCCTGAAATTATTCCCCGCCATTCTTTGACGAGGCGCTTCCATTAATTATCCGCGCACATGCCGGACTAGTTCTTGCAACTTTCACTGACACTTCAATAACAACTTCCGTCATTTAAACGGCCATTCGTTGTATTGAGCTGTTGCTTATAACTGCAACGCACAACCTTATATGCAACTGCTCAGTCGGTGGCGCTGTTCACGGCTGCGGCGTATGGCGCGTGAGCGTAATCACCAGCCCCGACTTCAAAGTGCTCAGATAAAGCCCATCACGTTGTCGGCTGAAGAACTGGATTCTTGAACCTTCCTTGCCGGTAATCGACAGGCCGTCCGGATCAGGAAACCAGCCGATCGGCGCTTGCTCAAGCCATGCCCCCAGGCATTCGGCGCCCTTGCCCAGCGTCTGGTTCGGTTCAAGATCGATCAGGCAGGTGTTCGACGGTTTGTCTTGCAATGCCTGCGCCTGCGGGGCGTCATCAGGCGCAGTCAATACAGCCTGCCATTGCCCGGCAAAAACCAATGGATCTTCGAGTCTGAGGCTGCTTGCCATGGTTGTTTCTCCAGAAATCATGATGAACGCCGCCGAAAGCCACGCCATTGCCTTGTAGGTAAAAGCTTTATAGATCATGAGAATATTCGCTCCGGCACGTAGCCTTGCCCAGCGGCCAGGACGATGCAAGTAAAGAAAGCGGCGCATTGAGCGCCGCTTTCCCGTTTCACATCACGCCACGATGTCGCTGGTCGCTGCCTGGCCAACGGTGCTGACCTGGAAGTCCGCCACGCCGTGCCCGGAGAAGTCCACCGACAACAGGCTGTTGCCGCCCGACGAAGTCAGGATCGCGTCGCCGGCTGCACCGGTGAAGCTGCTGACGAAGTGCAGACCGGAACCGTTGGTGATGGCGCTCAGGTCGATTTTGTCCAGACCGCTGACGAAATCGAGGATCTGATCGATGGCACCCGGCTTGGAGTCGGAGCTGGCTGCGAACACAAAGGTGTCCGAACCGGCGCCGCCCCACAGTTTGTCCGCACCACCGGCGCCGTAGATGATGTCGTTGCCGGCACCGCCCTTCAGCTCGTTGGACGCACTGTTACCGATCAGCAGGTCGTTGCCCGAACCGCCGATGGCGTTTTCGATGGTCACGCCCTTGGCGATGGACACGTTCCCCACCATGCCGCCAACGTCGGAGAACGAGGCTTCATTGAGGTTGATCTTCTGGTTCTGGGTGAAACCCGAGAAGTCGAAGGTGTCCTTGCCGCCCGCGTCCCACACCGAGAACACCAGCTTGTCGCTCGACGACGAGGCGCTGAGGAAATCGCGACCGGCGTTGGAGTTGAAGCCGTAGGTGGTGTCACCGGCACGGGTGCTCATATTGGCGCCGTACAGCTTCTGGATCGCCGCAATGTCATCCATCAGCGGGCCGGAGGCATAGGCTTCCACACCGCCCTTGCTGAAGTTCTGGGCGGTGTTGCTTTCGCTCCAGTAGCTCATGAGGCTGTAACCGCGGGTGTCCTGACCGTAGGACGCATCCTTGTAGGTCGGGTTGCCTTCGCCGGCGTTATAGTCGCCAGGGTGAGACAGCCCCAATGTGTGGCCGATTTCGTGCGTCAGGGTCTGACGCCCGTAATTGTTCACCCCCGGGGTTTTGTTGACGTCGTAGCCACTGCCGGTCAGGTACCAGGATTGACCGTCATAACCAGGCTCGGTGCCTGGCAGGAAAGCAAACGCCGCCGCACCTTCCTGGCCACCGCTGTAGTTACCGAATGTCATGTGACCGTCGCCACCTTTGGCAGCCTCGGTAAACGTGACATTGGCAACGTCAGCCCAGGATTGCATGGCGAGCACGGCCTGAGCTTTTTGCAGGGCACTGAACTGACTGAAACCGGTGACGCCCAAGCCGCTGAAGTTGGCGGTTTTGGCGGTCAGAAAGGTGTAAGTCAGTTCGATCTTGCCGCTGTTGTCGAGATCGTGCCAGGAAGCACCGTCTCGCAACAGTTGAGTAGCGGCTTGATCCACCGAGAAGGAGGGTTTGCCATTGACCGTGAGGTTGCCGCCACGATCGTACTGATGGCTGAAGCTATTGATCTGGTTCCAGGCGGAGCTGGATGCAGCCAGAGACTGCGCTGCGCCGACAGGTACGAATGTATCTGCGGTGGTATCAATAGCGTTAGCTTTTACTTTCGACATAAACACACTTCCTTGTTTAGCAATGGAACAGTTTTTGTCAGATAGCGACAATCCCTGGCGAGATCGTCCTATCACTCGCCCAATGAAGGCGTAAGAAACCTGACACAATTTGAAATCTGTCGTCTAGCGTTTTTTTGAGATCAAATTGAACTGTTGCGTAAAACTGCCGAAAACAAAGCCTGCGGGGTCGAAAGATTGTTTTACCGGGCATCACCACGCCCAATTGTCTGACGATTTTCTATTTAAATATTAAATATTGGTAAGTTGTTTTTTGTTAGACGCGTCTCACTTTCCTGCACTCTATTAGTGCGATGCCAGTGTATTGATATCAAATAAAATGCTGCGCTGAAAACACATAGTGGGAGCGGGCTTGCTCGCGAATGCGGCTTATCAATCAACATAATTGCTGACTGAACGGACGCATTCGCGAGCAAGCCCGCTCCCACAGGAATGAAGTGAATCAACTACCCGTTCGAATTTTGTTCCACACCCGCGTACGAATCCGGTCGATGTTCAGCGGCATCGCTTCCAGCGCGAACAGCTTGCCCATCATCTCCGGGCTCGGATAGACCTTGGTGTCGCTCTTGATAGCCGGGTCGATCAGACTGTCAGCCTGCTCGTTGCCGTTGGCGTAGTGCACGTAATTGCTGATGCCGGCCATCACGTCCGGGCGCAGCAGGTAGTTCATGAACGCGTAACCGGCCTTCTCGTCCGGCGCATCGGCCGGCATGGCGACCATGTCGAACCAGATCGCCGCGCCTTCCTTGGGAATCGCGTAACCGATGTCGATGCCGTTCTTCGCTTCCTTGGCGCGGTTTTCCGCTTGCAGGATGTCGCCGGAGAAGCCGACCGCCACGCAGATGTCACCGTTGGCCAGGTCACTGGTGTATTTCGAGGAATGGAAGTAGCTGACATACGGCCGCACTTTCATCAGCAGCGCTTCGGCTTTATTGTAGTCTTCCGGGTTCTTGCTGTGGGGCGGCAGCCCCAGGTAATTGAGGGCCGCCGGCAGCAATTCCGGGCCGTTATCGAGGATCGCCACACCGCACTTCTGCAGTTTTTCCATGTACTCGGGCTTGAAGATCAGATCCCAGGAGTCCACTGGCGCGTTGTCACCCAGCACCGCTTTGACCTTGGCGATGTTGTAGCCGATACCCGTGCTGCCCCACAGGTAAGGAAAGCCGTGCTCGTTGTTCGGATCGTTGACCTGCAAGGCCTTGAGCAATACCGGGTTGAGGTTCTTCCAGTTCGGCAACTGGCTCTTGTCGAGTTTCTTCAGCGCCCCGCCCTGGATCTGCCGGGCCATGAAGTGGTTGGACGGGAATACCACGTCATAACCGGATTTGCCGGTCATCAACTTGCCGTCGAGGGTTTCGTTGCTGTCGTAGACGTCATAGGTGACGCCGATGCCGGTGTCTTTCTGGAAGCTTTTCGTGGTGTCCGGCGCGATGTAATCGGACCAGTTGTAAACCTTGACCGTTTCGGCGGCATGGCTGATGGAGGCGGCCAGCAGCAGCGGCGCCAGAGCGAGGGTTTTCTGGATCATGAGGTGATTCCTGTAGTGGCTATTTTTGTTGGCAGGCAATCAAAGGATCAAACAATCAGAAAATCAGCACGTAGGTCTTGCGCACGGTCTCCTGGATATCCCAGATGCCGAGCGTATTGGCCGGCAACATCAGTGCGTCGCCACCTTGTATGTGCAGGGTTGCGCCGCCGTCGTCCGGGGTGAACGTGCAACGCCCGGAAATGAAATGGCAGAATTCCTGCGCGGTGATCTGCCGGCGCCAGCGCCCCGGGGTGCATTCCCAGACGCCGGTTTCGACGCCGTCGTCGCGTTCGACGCTGGTGGTCGAGGCAATGGCGACCGGCTCACCGAGTGGCACGGCGACCGGGTTGGACTCGTCCAGTTGCAGAGTGGCGGTGTTCTTGAACTGCGTAATGCTCATGGGGGGACCTGTCTTTTGAAGAAAACGGCGGTTAGTGCATGAAACCTTCCATGAAACCCGCGACCTGGCTGGCAAGCTTGCGCCGCCACGGTGCAGTGGCCGGGTTGGCCAGGGTCTGGTCTTCGTGGACAAAACTTTTGATGATCGCGTTGTAGCCAAGCCAGCGGCACGGCTCCGGTTCCCAGGCGCGCAGCGCATGTATCCCGCCATCCGGCAGCACCCACGGCTGATGCACCAGTTCGGTGTCACGCTCCAGAATCAGATCGGCCAGGGTGCGGCCGCCAAGGTTGCTGGCACCGACACCCTCCCCGCCATAACCGCCGGACAGCGCGATGCCATTGGCGCGATCGCAGAGCATGTGCGGCTTGAAATGCCGCGACATGCCGAGGTTGCCGCCCCAGGCGTGGGTGATCTGTACGTTTTTCAGTTGCGGGAACAATTCGCCGAACAGATAGCGGCGCAGCTCGACTTCATCGCGGGTCAGATCGAAGTTATGCCGCAGCTTGCCGGCGAACTGGTAACCACCGCGGGCGCCAAAGATCAGGCGGTTATCAGCACTGCGCTGGCCGTAGGTGACCTGGCGGCTGAACTCGCTGAAGGCCTGGCCACGGTTGAGGCCGATTTCATCCCAGGTCGCTGCCGACAACGGTTCGGTGGCGACAATCAGGCTTTGCACCGGCAACTGATAGCGGCCCAGCGGCGGCAACGTCACCGAATAACCTTCGACGGCTGGCACGATCCAGCGACTGCGCACACTGGCCTTGGCCGTGCGCAGGCTGCCGGACTGCCAGTGCGTGACCGGGCTGTTTTCGTAGATCTTCACGCCCATGTTCTGCACGGTGCGCGCCAGACCGCGCACCAGTTTCGCCGGGTGAATGGTCGCCACATGCGGCGCATAGATGCCGCCGTAGGGTTTTGCCACACGAATCTGTTGCGCCAGTTGCTCGGGGCTGAGCCAGCGATAATCGTTGTCGGTCAGGCCCTGAGCATGCAGTTTGTCGAGGTATTCACGCAGGCTGGTTTCCTGCTCCGGATAGCGTGCGGCGCAGTACAGCACCCCGCCTTTGCGGTAATCGCAGTCGATGCCCTCACGTTCGAGCACAACTTCCACTTCATCGGGGATGCTGTGCAGCAGATCGAACGAAGCGCGGCGTTGTTGTGGCGAGAGCCCGGCAAGCAGTCGATCCTCGCCCAGCAGGTTGCCCATCAGCCAGCCGCCATTGCGCCCGGACGCACCGAAACCGGCGGTTTGCGCCTCGACGATGGCGATATCCAGACCGGGAGCGAGTTTTTTCAGGTAGTACGCGGTCCACAGCCCGGTATAACCGGCGCCGATGATTGCCACGTCGACATCCAGATCCCGCTCCAGCGCTGGCCGCGCGGTTAGCGGCTCGTCGAGTTGATCCATCCACAAACTGATAGTGCGCCACGCCGGCATGCAAGACTCCGCCACTGAAAACCTTCGATGGCGCCGATCCTAGTGCGTGCCTTCAGCGAATGTCTTGCGCGCGTGCCCGCAAAGAAATTTGTTTGGCGTAAGCCTTGGGGGATTGGCCGGTGTGCTGGCGGAAACAGCTGTAGAACGCTGACAGCGAGTTGAAACCGGCCGCAAACGCCAGCTCGTCGATACGCAGCGGCGGCGTGGCCTGATCCAGTGACTTGAGCAAGTGCTGCAAGCGTGCCTGGTTGACGTAGCGATAGAAGCTCTGGCCCAACACCTGATTGAGCAGATAGGAAATCTGATTGCGGCTGTACCCGCACTCCTTCGCCACTCGTTGCAGGTCCAGTTCCGGATCGAGGTACGGCTGCTGGCGTTCGAAATACTGCTGCAGATCCTCGGCCATGAAACTGATCTGGCGCGGCGACAAGCCCAGGCGACTCACCGCCGGGCGCTCACTCGGTGCGGCGGCGCCATTGGTTTGTGCGCGAACCAGCGAAGCGTATTCGTTGACCCGCCAGATCAAGCCGTCCTTGACCGTGAGAGCTTCACTGGAACGGAACGACACCAACCCGTCACCGCCGCGCAGGGTCACTTCGTACTGAATGAACGCAGTGTTGCCATCCACGCGGATCCGGTCGCAATGCTCCAGCGCTTCGTCGGATTCTCGTGGCATGCTCACGCGCACGTACTCGCGCAGTTCGTCGAGGCCGAGGACCCGGTTCTGAAAGAAATCGTTGTACTGGACGTCCGGGTGATACAGCGCCATGACGCTGTCCAGATCGCGGTGCTTCCAGCTCAGGTGGTAGCGCATGACCGTGGCGGCCGTGGCCGGGGTCTGTTCGGGGCCGTCATCGTCGGCGTGCATAAAGGGCTCGATGCAAAAGAGTCGAGCTTGCCCAACTTCATGAAAACGATCAACGAGCAAACCGTAGTGGCCTTTTGGCGATCACTGACCAGAGCGTGACTTACATCAAAAAACGCGAAGCAATCGCAAAATGAACTGAAAAATCTCACAGAGATTTCACATCCGGATGCTACTTTTAAAGTCACTGAACGGTTGAGCCAATGAAGGCTCTTCCCACCTAACATGAGCAAAAGGAAGCGCTCGATGAAGAAGGCGGGCAACACATGAATAAAGCTTCGAGCAAAGTCACCTTCCCCAACGCGTGCCAGCTGATGCGCTGGCACTTTCATCCCATGGGTTTCGAAGCAACGATGGATGCACCGGGCAGCATGATTGCCCGTCTGTTTGATCGCGCCAGCGGTGAAACCATGATCGCTATCGCCGGCATTCCATGTGCCACGGTGATGAACGCGGCCGATGTCGAGCGCATTATCGAGGCCGTAGAGGATGAGCTGGAGGCATTCATTCCTCCGGAATCTTTCAGGAGTTACGCATAAGTTGTTGTTTTGAATAAAAAAGCCCGCCGTAAAGGCGGGCTTTTTTGTGCGCGGCGGTTATCCGGTTTTTGCTTGCGAGCGGTGATCGACAAAGAACGCCTTGCCCTGCGCAACCCGATCGGACGCCCTCGGCATGTTTACTGCCTGGTTGTCCTGCGGTTCGACGTACCAATAGCAATGGCTGACCGCCCGAGTGATGCCGACATAAGCCAGACGCAGGATCTCGTCCTTTTGCGCCGTGTCATAAGGCTCGCTGTCACCGGCCTTGCCCAGCCCGGCCATGCGGTACACCTGATTCTTGTACGGCGAACTGGTCAGGTGCTGGCAATCACCGAGCAGGAACACGGCGTCGGCTTGCAGACCTTTGGCGCTGTGATAGGTCAGTTGCTTCAGGCGTCGAGCCTCGTAGGGCAAGCTCGAATCCACATTAACTACAGACTGTATATGCTGTTCTATCAATGACTTATCACTGCTTTTTCGATAAAGCATCAAGATTGAATCGCCGCGATTGTAGTGTTCGGCCAGGCGCTGACCCAAAGCCTGATCATCGCGCTCCAGCACATTTACCGGCTGCAATGCCTTGGCTGCGCCACTGGCCTTGGCCTTCTTGCCCGGAATTGCCGGCGCGGCGCGGACGATGTGTTCGGCGGCATCGATGATGTGCTGATGGCTGCGGTAATTGTCACTGAGCATCACCCGCGTGGTGCTCGGCGACGGGAATTCCTTGTTGAACTCCATGAAGTAACTCGGCGAACTGCCCCGCCAGCCGTAGATCGACTGCCAGTCGTCACCCACGCACAGCAACGACGAACGCTGTGCGCCCCGCCCGACATGCATGGCCGGGCCACGACTGCGGATTTCCGCAAGGCTGGCGCGGATCCATGAGACGATTTGCGGCGATACGTCCTGAAACTCGTCGATCATCAAGTGCGACATGGGCCGCAGCAGCTCATCACTCAGCAGCTTGAGATTTTCCGGCGAGTGTTCGCTGAACAGCGCGAACATCCGGTTGTAGGTCATCACCGGCGGCTTCTGATCAAGCAAATGATCTTCCAGGGCACGCCAGAACAGGCTCAGCGCCTCGAAGAAAAACCGATCCGGATCATCCTTGGCAAAACTCATACGACCGACAGCGTCCGGCACATCCAGCCCGAGGTTTTCGATGAAACCGGCCGCCGCAACAAAACAGTCCAGCAGCGGCGCTGAGACCAGTTCACCTTTGACCTTGTAATCGAACCCGGGACCCGCGCTCGCATCGCCGGCCAACGTCGACAGAACTCGCTTTGACATTTCATAACTATCTAGCCAAATCAATGGCTTACGGCAGAAAGCTTGAAACAGGGTGCGTTTTACAGCCCACTCGGCGCGTACGCTGAGCTTGGCGTTGGGCCGGCAGATCTGCGGGTTTTCCCGGGGATCGAAGCCAAGCACCACCCAGGCATCGAGGCTGGGGATGTAGCCATGACAATGAAAGGTCGAACCGTTGATCTCGAACGTCTGCCGGTTGGGCTCAATGCCTTTGATCGGCCAGGCACCGGCGCGAAACCACAGGTCTTCGATGGCGTCGCACAGTTCTTCGTCGCGTTTGGATGCCAGTTCGGTCACCGCCATGCGCTTCTGCACGTCCGGGTGATCGCGCTCCAGTTCCTTCAACTGCAAGGCAGCCTTGGCCAACGGCTGAATCAACGGGCGAAAACGCTCGTCTTCATTGAATAACCGGTGGTAGCAGGCGTTGAGCTGCTGGCGCTGGGCATCGTTGATCCGCAAATCGAACGGGTTGCTGTCGACGTCCTCGTCAGCCCCTTGTGGTCGATTGCTGAGGTTTTCAAAAGCCTGCAAACGCTCGAAGCCCGGCAGGCTGCGAACCATCGGCAGAATGCGCGAGTGAAAGGTCCGCACCAGATCCCGCGCCTGTTTCAGACTCAATATCTGTCCCCAGAGCGCGAACATCTCGATCAGTTTATTGATGAAATCCTTACGTGATTCGCGCGTGAAGGTCACCACGGTCATCGAGTCGAGTTCAAAGCCCAGATAATGCGTGAGCAACAGAATACGCAGCACCAGCGTCGTCGATTTACCCGCACCGGCCCCGGCAATCACCGAGGTTGAGGGTGTATCACTGAAAATCATCTTCCATTGCGCGACGCTTGGCTGGGCGTGCTCGGGCAGCAGGCGTGCCACATCGGCCTTCATGCGTTTTTTCAGTTCGGCGCTGAGTGGCAGACGCCAATCATCGAACAGATGGTTGTCGACGCTCGGCGGACGATGCTCGGTGCTGCGGCTGTCACGAATCAGCAGGACCTGGCGACCTTCCTCCAGCCCTTCGAGTTTTCCTTCTTTGAAACCGTACTCCACACCCGCGGTGTGCCCGCTGCGAAACCCGTCAGCCTGACCGTGCAGCCAAGAGGCACGGTGCTGGGCGCGCAAACGCGTCAGGCCATGGCCGAAGAAACGCGCGGCCAGACGTTTGAACCAAGGCATCTCGGCCAATGGACGCAGTTCGGGAGGAAGATCGGGAGTGTGTTGCGCCACGCTGATGGGCTCCAGGGTGTGAGGCTGTTGGGGGCTATGGTGTCTTTATTTGCCCATGAGTTCTAGCGAAATGCTTACAGGTCATTGGTTTAGGCGATGAACTGAAAGTTGGGTGAGATCGTTTCGAGCCTGTTTCCCATCAATAGATTCGATGAGAATGCCGCACTTTTTACGCTTTTTCTCGATGATTGACTGAAGGATGATGCCCGTCATTAACCAACGGTCTCGCTTCGTGGCTCTGGCGTTGCGCCCCATGACGAACCTTTTGAGGAGACGATCATGCTTGAACTCAGACCTTTCAACACGCTGGGCGGCGCTCATCACGGCTGGTTGGATGCCCATCACCACTTTTCGTTCGCCGAATACTATGACCCGCAGCGCATGAACTGGGGCAATCTGCGGGTGTGGAACGATGATGTGATCGCCGCCGGCACCGGGTTCCCACAACACCCGCACCGCGACATGGAAATCATCACTTACGTTCGCGAAGGTGCGATTACCCACCAGGACAACCTTGGCAACAAGGGCCGTACCGAGGCTGGCGACGTACAGGTCATGAGCGCCGGTACGGGCATCGCTCACAGCGAGTACAACCTGGAAGACCAGGAAACGCGGATTTTCCAGATATGGATTCTTCCAACCGAAACCGGTGCACCACCATCGTGGGGCGCCAAACCGTTCCCCAAAGGCCAGCGCGAAGGGTTCGTGACCCTGGCCAGCGGCAAGGACGGTGACGACCAGAGCCTGCGCATTCGCGCCGATGCGCGGCTGGTCGCGGCGAATGTCAAGGCTGGGGAAACGGCTGAATATCGTCTGGATGCCGGACGCCGAGCCTATCTAGTGCCTGCCACCGGTTTGATTGAAGTCAATGGCTTGCGTGCGCAAGCTCGAGACGGTGTTGCTGTGGAACATGAGTCGGTGCTGACCGTGACCGCGCTCGAAGACAGCGAAATCGTGTTGGTGGATCTGGCTTGATGGCATGAACTGCAGGCGAAAAAAAGGGGCGACCGTCATGGTCGCCCCTTTTTTGTAACCTTTGTGGCGAGGGGATTCATCCCCGATTGGCCGCGAAGCGGCCCTTCTTTACCGTTGGAGCGGACGGCTACGCAGTCCATCGGGGATGAATCCCCTCACCACAGAAAGAACTCACCTCCCTGAAGATCACTTGTTGCTGATTGCGCCATCCACCAGCGTTTGCGCTTCGGCCACCAGTTGCTTGAGGTGATCGTCGCCAATGAAGCTTTCGGCGTAGATCTTGTAGATGTCTTCAGTACCCGAAGGACGCGCGGCGAACCAGCCGTTTTCGGTCATCACCTTCAGGCCACCAATGGCCTGATCGTTGCCCGGCGCGTGGCTGAGAATGCTCTGAATCTTCTCGCCTGCCAGCTCGGTCGAAGTCACTTGCTCCGGCGACAGCTTGCTCAGCAGTGCTTTCTGCTCAGGGTTGGCTTTGGCATCGACGCGCACCGAGAACGGTTCGCCCAGTTCATCGGTCAGGGCGCGATAGGCCTGGCTTGGATCACGGCCGGTACGGGCGGTCATTTCAGCCGCCAACAACGCCGGAATCAAACCGTCCTTGTCGGTGCTCCAGACGCCGCCATCCTTGCGCAGGAACGAAGCGCCAGCACTCTCCTCGCCACCAAAACCCAGCGAGCCGTCAAACAGGCCATCTGCAAACCATTTGAAACCGACCGGTACTTCGTACAGACGACGTCCCAGACGCTTGGCCACGCGATCGATCAGACCGCTGCTGACCACGGTTTTACCCACGGCGGCATCGGCGCGCCATTGCGGACGATTCTGGAACAGGTAGTCGATGGACACCGCCAGGTAGTTGTTCGGCGCCAGCAGACCACCCGAAGGGGTGACGATGCCATGACGGTCGTGATCCGGGTCGCAGGCGAAGGCCACGTCGTAACGTTCCTTGAGACCGATCAAACCTTGCATGGCATGGCTGGACGATGGGTCCATGCGGATCTGCCCGTCCCAATCGACCGTCATGAAACGGAAAGTCGGATCGACCTGCTTGTTCACCACGTCCAGATCAAGACGGTAATGCTCGGCAATCGCCGACCAGTAGCGCACCCCTGCTCCGCCCAGCGGATCGACGCCCAGACGCAGCTTGGCGTCACGAATGGCATCGAAGTCGATCACGTTGATCAGATCGGCAACGTAGGTGTTCAGATAATCGTGACGGTGAGTGGTGCTGGCCTTGAGCGCCTGCTCGTAGCTGATGCGTTTGACGCCGGCCAGTTTGTTGGCGAGCAGTTCGTTGGCCTTGGCTTCGATCCACTTGGTGATGTGGGTATCGGCCGGGCCACCGTTGGTAGGGTTGTATTTGTAGCCACCGCTTTGCGGCGGATTGTGCGACGGCGTAATCACGATGCCATCCGCCAGGCCCGAAGTGCGGCCACGGTTGTAGCAGAGAATGGCGTGCGAGATCGCCGGGGTTGGCGTGTATTCGTCACCTTCGGCGATCATCACGGTCACGCCGTTGGCCGCCAGCACTTCCAGCGCGCTGGCCCCGGCCGGGGTCGACAGTGCGTGAGTATCAATGCCCACAAACAACGGGCCATCGATGCCCTGGGCTTCGCGGTACAGGCAGATCGCCTGGCTGATCGCCAGAACGTGCCACTCATTGAAACTCAGGTCGAAGGAGCTGCCGCGGTGCCCGGAAGTACCAAACGCCACACGCTGGGTGGAAATCGAAGCGTCCGGTTGGCCGGTGTAATAAGCCGTTACCAGTCGCGGGATGTCGACCAACAATTCTGCCGGTGCCGGTTTGCCCGCAAAAGGACTGATAGTCATGCAAAACCTCTGAAATAGAGTGGTTCAGGAAATACAGCGCAGTTTACTGGCAGTTTGACCACAGCGCGACGGGATCTATCCGACAGATTTCAACGTTCATTCAAGAGGTGCCAACCGCAGTGCATCGCCCAGCAGTGCAATCGCCCCCGCCAAACCGCTGTCACTATGATCCAGCAGGTTCAGGCGCAGATGACGACGGTGCAATCCCTGCAAACTGAACAGTTCGCCCGGCGCAATCAATATCTGTTGCCGGAGCAGGCGCTGGAACACATCGCGCATGTCCACCGGACGCAGTGCCCGCACCCAGACGGTCGCCCCGCCTTGCGGTTCGACGACCTGAAGTACATCGCCCAAACGCTCGCGCAGCAAGTGAATCATCGGGGTCCGACACTCCCTGAGGAGCCTGCGAAGTACATGCAGGTGCTGGTCGATCCGGCCGTTTCCAAACAGTCGGGCAATGGCTTTCTGACGAATCGGGGACAGTCGGAACGATCGCATCAGAAAATGCCGCAGCATTTCGTTTTTCCATTGGCGCGATAACACGAACCCGTAAGGCGCCTCGATGCCAATGATTTTCTCGAAGGAGGAGAAGATCAACAGCCGGTCAGGATCCAGCCGATCACGCAAGCGCTCGCCGTCCACTCCCTCGCCAAGCTCGCCATAGCAATCATTTTCCAGCACCCAGGTGCCATGCTCGCGAAGCAGTCCGGCAATGATGTCGCGGTTATCCGCAGGAACCTGCGTGCCACGGGGCATGCTCAGGCCCGACGACAGGAGAATCAGCCGCACGCTTTCAGTCTTGAGCAGTGTTTCCAGAAGTTGCGGCTCCAGCCCGCCACAGGCCAGCAACGGCAGCTCGATCACGCGCACCTCTGCCGCCTGCAGCAACCGCAGTATCAACCAGTCACAAGGCGACTCGACCAGAACGGTTGCGTGTTTGAGTTGCAGAACGGCAACCAGGATTTCCAGTACCCCGCGCAGATCCGCACCGATGTAGACATCCTCGGCATGCCAGCATTGCCTCGGCGAGGTGGTGTAGCGGGCCGCCAGCGCAGCGCGCAACTCCGAGTCACCACAGGGCTGACCGAGCAACAGTGGCTGCCGGGGGTACTGGCGCAGCAGTTCGCGCTCCATCAACAGCAAAGGGCTGTCCAGCGATTGGAGTGAAACCGGATCTTCGGCACTCAACAATCGCATCCCCGGGCGCCGCGCATTGACGTAGACCGTTTCGAGCAGATCATTGCCAAACGCTGGCTGCGTAACCTGCGCCACCGCCCGGGCGTAGTACCCGGACTTGGCGACTGAATAGATCCTGCCTTCCTTCTCCAGCAACGAATACGCGTATTGAATGGTCGAGATCGATACGTTCAGACGATTGGCCAACTGGCGCAACGACGGCAGTCTGGCATTGCCGTCGCCAGCCGACTCCGCTATCAGCCGCATCAGGTAGCGATAGACCGCCTGATAAGCAAAACCGGGCTCCCGCGCAGTCTTCATGAGCCCAATACCGTTGACACAGATGCGCCGAAGAATGGAGCGCTCACCTCAACGTTCCGCTGATCTCTCACCCACACTGGCGTCGATAGCCGTTTGGTGTACGGCGTCTGCTGCGTGCGGGGCGGCGCCACGCACCGGCAATGACTCCATGGCGTAGAGACGACTGATCAGCCTGACCGGCAAACCACTGACATCCGTCATCCATTGCAGCACTTGCTCCGGGCCGTGCAGACCCTGCATGGCACGATGCAAATCGGGCATCGCCACCAACATGCCGGGATGACAACGGCGCAGGAACCGCTCGAGGCCGGCACCACGGTCAATGAACGGCGTGAACAACAGGCAGACCCATTGGGTTTCATTCAAGCCGTAGGTCGCGTGAATGCAGTTCGCCGCGGCCTCGCGCAGTTCATCCAGCGCCGGGTGTTGCCCCAATCTGGCAATCATCTGCTCGCATACCGGTTCCGGCACCCGTTGCTGCTGCATGGTCGCCAGCATGTGCTGAACATGTTGGGAAAACCCGGTTTCATAGCTGCGGCCGTCGAGGAACTCCGCCTCCAGGCCGCGCAAATGGGCCTCGATCAACGGGTCGGCGTATTCGCCCTCGCCCTGGTGGAACACCCACTCCTCTGCCTGAAACCCGAGAAACTCGCTGAGCAGTGGCCAGCGTTCTTCCAGGTTGCCCACCGCCATGTCGTGAATGTCGACAAACGTTGTACGACGGCATGACTCGAACCCGTCTTCCGGACGCCAGCAGCGGCGCTCGGATTCGGCGTAAAAACCACGATATAAGTCCCCTCCCAATCCGTCGAGCAAGGCGAACAGCTCATCGAATGTTCCGGCATTGGGCGGCAGCGCACCGAGACCCGCCTTTTGCACCGCCCGATCGAGGTTATCGATGAATTGCTTTTGTCGACGCGGCGACTCGCTGGCAACCCAGGCGTCGACACCATTGCCCCAGCGGGCGATCTGGCCGCAAAACTCCGCCCAGGCCAGGCATGCGTCATCCCACAACTCAAGCTTTTCGTCCGAGGCCCGTCGATGCCCCATCATCAGAAGGTTGGTGCGATTGGCTTCCGTACTGTCCTTGTCGGGTGGCGCCAGGTGATTGAATGGCAACACCTGACGATGATCCACCATCAGCAACTCGACCCGGGGATCGTCGTACAGAAACAGGGCGGCGAAGCTGCGGTGCATATTTCCGGGCGCCGCCCCCGCTCCGCTCCAGCGCAATGTGGCCACACGCAACTGAAAAGTGGCCGGCGCTCGACCAGCGATACTCAGCTGCGCGGCGCGCAGCAACGCCAGGGTATAGCAACTGTCACGGGTACCGGACGGCGTCACCATGACCTTGTATTCACCCATGCGCTCCATTCCACCGGCGGCGACCACCAGCCGCTGAATCAGCAATTGCAATGCTGTACGTTCGGCTCTGGAAAAGAAGCTCAGCAGACGCTGCAATACTTGCTGATAGACATAGTTCATTGCCTGATCATGGATCGTGCTCATCAGTACTTTACCCGGCGTAAAAAATTCATATCGCGCATCAGCAGTGAAGCTGGCGCAATAAATTCATCAATAAGTAATAGACGATCAAATACTAACACTTATGCTTTTGAAGTTATTTGAAACACTTGACGCATGGAAGTCGATATCTTCGCCACTCTAGGTGACGTAAACCCGCGTCACCATTGAGTTTTTCCTGAGCGAAAAATATCTGAGGAAACTTCTTACAGCGTCCCACGAACATTGAGTACAAGAAAAGCAGAACGACAATAGGAAATAACCTACAGCCATTAAACAGAAACCGGTATATCGCCCACAGGAGGAAATATTAAACACGGCAAACAAAACAGAATGCACAGACATGGCTCATTCCTTGAGATGAAAGTAATCATTCAATTATCAGGGCTTAAATGCCGATTAGAAGATACAGATAGCGGACAAAAACCGGTTCAGATGCACAACCGGCCACGCACCCTGTCCGGTATGTCTGATTATTGGCGAGGGATACAACGCAAGAGTCCGTGGGGCCACGGACTCTGTTTGGAGGGCGTTACGCAGGTTCGACCTGAAGGGCGACCCGTTCGCGGCATGGGCATTCGTCCATGTAGCGATGTGCTTCGACGAACTCGTTGAACGGGAAGACCCGAGTCTTGAGTGGCAGCAGTACGCGGTCGGCGGTGAGCTGATTGATGTCACGCAGGGCACGCTGCAAGGCGACGTGGTCCTGGGTGATGCCCAGCTCGGGCTTACCGGTGAAGTTACCGATGCAGTGTACGAAGAACTGAATGTTTTTCTGGAACGCCGCACACGCCGGGAATGGTGTCTGGTTACCACCCTGCAGACCGTACAGAACCAGGCTGCCACGTGGCGCGAGCACATCGCCGAGCAACGACATCTGCGGGCCGCCGAGACCATCGAATACCACGTCGACACCACGGCTGTCGGTGATCTTGTTGATGCGCATCAACAGATCTTCTTCCTCGGTGACGATGACTTTCTCGGCACCCAGCGACAGCAGATATTCGCGCTCTTCAGCGGTTTTTGTCGCCGCGATCACCCGCACACCCAAGGCTTTGCCCAACTGTACAAAGGACGGGCCGGCGCAATGGCTGGCGTCAGTGACCAGGGCAAACTGCCCGGGTTTGACCCGTGCCAGATCGGCGTAGGCAAAATAGGCGATCAACAGCGGTGTGTAATGCACGCTGGCTTCTACCGGGCTGAGCACATCCGGATAGCGGGTCAGCGCGGTGCGTGGCAGCACGATCTGCTCGCCATACACCGGATAGTCGTTCGGACTTTGCGCCGGGAAACTGGCCACCTTGTCGCCAACCGACAGATCGCCGATACCGTCACCGACGGCGGTCACCACACCGGCCATTTCATGGCCGAGACCAGACGGCAGGCGCGCCTGGGACGAGGCCAGGTTCTGACGCCAGAGAATGTCGTACCAGCTGATGCCGATCGCTTCGACACGCACCTGCACTTCGCCGGGACCTGGCTGAGCGGCCGCATGCTCTTCGCATTTGAGCACCTCGGCCGGACCAAACTTGTGAAAACGGATCGTGCGGGACATCGCAAACCTCGTCAAAGTAACCTCTAATGCCCTGAACTCTATCTGGGCTTTTGACCCAAGACTATCAGTGGCTATTAATAGTCGACATGCCTGTCATTGATTCCGCAGTATGGACGGCATTGGCAAAATCGATGAAAAAAATACCGCAACCGGCTCGGTAAAGCTGAATTTAGCGGTGCAGAGTACCAGCCTTTCCCCGTAATATTCATGCCGGCCATTGTTCTCATATGGCCGCTCTCGTCAAGCTTGATGACTCTGCCAGGACTCCAGATGAATCGTAATGACCTGCGTCGTGTCGACCTGAACCTGTTGATCGTATTCGAAACTCTGATGCACGAACGCAGCGTGACCCGCGCCGCCGAGAAGCTTTTTCTTGGCCAGCCGGCAATCAGTGCGGCGCTCTCGCGCCTGCGCAGCCTGTTCGATGACCCGTTGTTCGTGCGCACCGGGCGCAGCATGGAACCGTCCGCCCGCGCGGTGGAGATCTTCGCCCTGCTCTCCCCGGCGCTCGACTCGATTTCCACCGCCGTCAGCCGTGCGGCTGAGTTCGATCCGGCCACCAGCACTTCGGTATTCCGTATCGGCCTGTCCGACGACGTCGAATTCGCCCTGCTGCCAATGCTGCTCAAACGTCTGCGCGCCGAAGCACCGGGCATCGTGCTCGTCGTGCGTCGGGTCAACTACATATTGATGCCGGGGCTGCTGGCTTCTGGCGAAATCTCCATCGGCGTCAGCTACACCACTGACCTGCCGGCCAACGCCAAACGCAAGGTACTGCGTCGCAGCCAGCCGAAACTGCTGCGCGCCGACACCGTGCCCGGACCGCTGAGTCTGGATGACTATTGCGCGCGCCCGCATGCGCTGGTGTCGTTCGCCGGCGACCTCAGTGGTTTTATTGATGAGGAACTGGAGAAGCTCGGGCGCAAGCGTCATGTGGTGCTGGCCGTGCCGCAGTTCAACGGTTTGAGTACGTTGCTGGCCGGCACCGACATCGTCGCCACCGTACCGGATTACACCGCCGATGCACTGACGGCCGCCGGTGGCGTGCGGGCGGAAGACCCGCCGTTGCCGACGCGCACGTTTGAGCTGCACATGGCGTGGCGCGGGTCGCAGGATAATGATCCCGGGGAGCGTTGGTTACGGTCGCGGATTCAGATGTTCTTCGGCGACCCGGACAGTCTCGAGTTGCCTGCGCATTGAGCAGGCAACGTTTCAAATGAAATGCGCCCGGCGGCTTGTAGTCCTTGAACTCAAGCCACGGACCGGGCCAAGCGATACAGCGACAGGCAGTAAAACGCCAGCGCCGACGCCGCCAGCATCCCGCCCACCACCCCAATGTAAGCAAAGCCAAACTGACTCCCCACCCAACTCCCGACCAGTGCCCCGCCGCCGATACCGATGTTGTAGATCCCGGAAAACAACGCCATCGCCACGTCGGTAGCGTCCGGAGCCAGCACCAGGACTTTCGACTGCAACGCCAACCCGAAGCCCATGATCGCCATCCCCCAGAACACACTCAGCACGCCGAGGTATGAGACGTTGCCGCTCAACGGCAACAGCGAAGCCAGGCACAAGGCGAGCAACGACACGCAGATGATCAGAAAGCGCTGCGGGTTATAGCTGTGCAGGTAGCTGAACAGCAGCGAGCCGAAAATCCCGGCGCCGCCGAATAACAGCAGCAGGAGCGTCACCACATCGCCGCTCATGCCCGCCACAGTCAGAACGAACGGTTCGATGTAGCTGTAGGCGGTGAACTGTGCCGTCACGACCAGCGCCGTCAGGACATAGATGGCCACCAGTGCCGGCCGCTTCAACAACACGGGCAGACTCTTGAGCGAGCCGGAGTTCTGACTGGGCAGCAACGGCAGCACCTTCGCCAGACAGAACACCAGCGCCGCCGCAAAGCCGGCGATCACGATGAACGTGGTGCGCCAGCCCATGGCCTCGCCCAACAAGCGGCCGAGGGGAATGCCCAGCACCATCGCCAGCGAAGTACCGGTTGCCAGCAAACCCAAGGCCTGAACCTGTTTGCCCGGCGGCGCGAGGCGTACGGCCAGAGACGCGGTGATCGACCAGAACAGCGCATGCGACAGCGCCACACCGATCCGGCTCACCAGCAACACACCGAAGCTGGTCGCCAGACTCGACAGAATGTGACTGGCGATAAACATTCCAAACAGCACGATCAACAGCCGTCGGCGCTCGACATTGCGTGTCAGCAGCATGATCGGCAGCGACGTCAAAGACACCACCCACGCATAGATAGTCAACATCAGGCCAACCTGCGCGGTCGACATGTCGAAGCTGCTGCCGATCGAACTCAACAGACCGACCGGTACAAATTCGGTGGTGTTGAACACAAACGCAGCCAGTGCCAGGGCAATCACTGCGTACCAGTTGCCGTTGTTTGTCGCCGTAGAATCACTCATTTAAACGTCGTATTACTCTTCGATGATCGTGCGTAATTGTACGCATGCGATCCGTGCCCATCTGTCGGTTTTTTGTACACCCATTGCCGAAAAGCCTCATACGACAGGTGGTTCGATGACGACTGTACTATAAAGATTTGGTGACTTGTCCAACGGGTTGAAGCGCTCGACGTTCACTTTCGAGTGTCCCCTCGATCCCTCAAGCACGGGCATCAGGCCAGCGGACCAGGACGTGCAGCCCCTGAATGTATGACCTCACTTCCTGGAAATTCCCATGAAAACGCCTCATACCTGCGCTGCACGCGTCATTCCCCTCCTTTTCCTGACATTCAGCGCTGCCGCCACGTTAAGCGGTTGCATGAGCGCTGAACAACAAGCGGCTGAAGACCGTCAGACATGCGCCGGTTACGGCTACGTGCAAGGCTCTACCGAGTTTGCAAACTGCATGATGATCTCCGACCAGAAACGCAAGAAGGCCGTTGCCGATTGGCAAGCCCAGCAAGATCGGGAGTGGCAACAGAAAACCGCGAAACCCGCCATGCAGGAATGTAATACCACCGAAAGCGTCGACGTTCAGGGGGACGCGTCAGCCGATGGCCAAACCACACGAACCAAGTCCAACACGGTATGCATCGGTCAATAAGGCGAGGTCTTGAATGAGACCATCTCCCTCGCTCATTGCCCTGAGTAGCCTTTGACGCGCATGCAATCATTCGTCAGGTCGATCTGTTTTTCCGCAATGACGATCCCGTCACCCACGGCACTGCCCATGCCGTGGGTTGTATCGTTTGCAGCAGGGCTTGAATGGTAGCTGGCGGTCGCGGCCTTGGCCTGGTACTGGCATTCAGCTTTGTCGTGCTGGATATCGGCGGCACTCGCGCCGGGCCTGGACCAGTCATGCACGGATGTCACACAGGCGCTCAACAGCGTCGCAAGCAACGCAATCATCAATAACTTCATGGTGTGTACCGCCGATAGATTAAAAGTTGCAATGTTCCTGGCTGGCTCGAATCGCCGAAACAGCGATCACTTGCAGACGAATGTCACGTTAGCCACGTCATTCCCGGGATCGAGCGGCAAGCGCGATTGCACGTCAAACACGTCGATCTGCTTGCCGAGCGAAGCGCACTTCTTCCCGGCGCCGCTAAGCGCCATCCGACGGGCCTCTGAATGAGTGTGGCGGGACGGCTGTGTTTTTGCCGAGACCTGATACTCATAAGGACCGAGTTTCAGGTCGTGGGATTGCCAGACATAGTTGCCGACCAATGCAATGGCGCTCACAGCGATGATCATATTGAGTTTCATGGCAAGTATCGGACGCTGCATATTTGAATGCTCATCACGCCCACCTTTCTCTGTGAATAAAGCCTCATTGCTGTCATTCGGAAAATCGGATGACACCCGGTGCAGTGTGTTGCGCGGGCTGAAACCGCTCACTGTCGCCGCCGAGCAATGATTGAGCAGCGCTATGTTTAAGTGAAGAAAAACGCAGTATCTTTCAGTAACGATTAGAAATACTTAACCAGAGCGACAGCCATGCAACTCGACGCAAAACAGATGCAGGCGTTCCTCGCCGTAGTCGACAGCGGCAGTTTCGAGAAGGCTGCGGAACGTCTTAACGTGACGCCGTCGGCGGTGTCGCAACGCATACACGCCCTTGAAGTTCGCTTGGGCAGCTCGGTGGTGGTTCGCGGACGCCCGTGCGAGCCGACGCTGGCGGGACGAAAACTGATGCTCTATCTGCGCCGTGCAACCGTGCTCGAAGAAGAACTGCTGAACGAGCTGACCGGCGATGAACAGGATCACCTGCGCGTGGTCATTGCCGTCAATGGCGACACGCTGGCGACATGGTTCTTTCCTGCACTGGCCGAGATATTCGTCAGCGAAAACATTTTGCTCGACGTCGTGGTCGACGATCAGGATCACACCTATGCCTTGCTGGAAAGCGGCCAGGTCATCGGCTGTATCGGCACGCGTTCGCAGCCTATGCGCGGTTGTTTCGCTGAGCTGCTGGGTCCGGTGCGTTACCAGTTGGTCGCATCGCCAGAGTTTCAGCAGCGCTGGTTTGCCAAAGGCCTGACCCGCGCGGCGGCACGCAAGGCGCCGGTATTTGCCTATTCGCGCAAAGACACCCTGCAGTCGGAGTTCATGCAGTCACGCTTCGGCCTGCACGCAGACGCTTACCCCACGCACTACCTGTCACTGCCAGAGGCTCGTCTGAAAGCCATTCGCCGCGGACTCGGCTACGGCATGGTGCCGTATATGCAGGTCAGCGATTTGCTGAAAAGTCGCGAACTGGTGGATGTGGCGCCGGGGCATTTCACCGATGTCGAGCTGTACTGGCATGCGTGGGCGTTGCAATCACCGCGCATGGAAATGCTCTCCGAGCGCGCCGTGCACGCAGCACGACGGATCTTGAGCAGCAAAGGACCGGTGAAGCGCTCGACCATGTCTAGGAAGTAACCAGCGCCGCTGCCGAGGCTGCCCTCGGCAGCGGCGACGCGAGTCACCGCTGCACAGCAGCAAATGCACATCTGCCCTCAGTCCGGCCCCGCCTCAAACAACGGTAGACCAAACAGCAACACGTCCGCCCGCTCCTCGCCAAACCGGGCGATACCTGGCAAGCGGGCCCAGAGTACCGCGCCGATGGATTGCACGATGTGCTGGCTAGGCACGTTGGCGGCCATGATCCAGGCGACCAGGGTTTCCAGGCCGAACTGACGCCCGAGGATCACCGTCGCATGGCCCAGGCGCACGCCAATGCCACTGCCGTAGCGATCGGCGCGCACATAAATGGCGGTTTCACCGGTGTTGCGGCAGGCCTGGGTGCCCCAACTGAAGCGGTTGATCGACAGCCAGCCGACCACTTCGCCGCCGCGTTCAAGCACGTAGACGGGCAGGCCATCGCGCTTGTACAGATTGATATAGAAAGTCACTTCCTCAAGCGTCATCGGCCGGGTCACTGGCGAGTTGGCACCCGTGCCGGCGGTTTCGTTGAAGATCTCCATCATCGCCGGCAGGTCGGCATCGCAGGACTCACGCACACCGCGTGGCAGGGTCATGGGTTGGCTATGACGAAATCCGTTCATGCGCTGGCCCTCCCGGTGTAGACACTGCACTTCAACTGGCCCCGGGCCCTGGCCAGACGTGAACGCACCGTGCCGATGGGCACGCCCAGTTGCTGCGCGGCGTCCTGATAGCTGATGTCGGAATCCACCACCAGATCGATCACCGCGCGCATGTCCACCGACAAGTCGTCGATGGCCTCCAGCGTGCGCCTGAGCAGGCGCTGGTGCTCGCTGACCTGGCTCGGGTCGTGGCCATATTCCAGACTTTCGATGCCTGCCTCTTCCAGCACCGCGCACTGCGGCCGGCGATAGAAGTTCTTGAAGTAGTTGCTGACCAGGTTAGTGGCAATGCCGAACAGCCAGGTTTCCGGTTTCGACGCCCCGGTGTACTTGTGCTGGTTGCGCCAGGCTTCCAGATAAGTCATCTGCATCAAGTCATCGACATCGGCCGGGTTGAACACTCGCTTATTGATGAAACCGCGCAGCTTTTTCTCGCTGCTGTGTGCCAGCCCGCCCAGGTCCAGTTCGATGGCGGCAATGACTTTCGCTTCCGTTTGAACACTACTCGATTCCACGCTTGTTCCCTCATCACTCACGCTATGCCGACAGTGGCGGGAGGGATAGAGAGCAGCGAGCGTACCAACCTTGGTACTTTTACAACTTGTTGTTTTTAAACACTTTTAAAAAACGAAAAGCGCGTTTTTTGCCATTTGTTGCACTTTCGACAAAATGCTTGTGCCAGTTCTTGCACAGTCAAACGGGCCGCTTCGCGCCCAGGGAACCGGACGCCGGCAAACGCCACTCACTGCACACCTGAATAGCGGTGGAACGTGCGCCTCCATGAAAATTTCCAACTACAACGATGCCCTGCCACTGGACTTGCTGCCGCGTCCGCTGTTTGGCACCGAAGCCACTGCGGCCACGGCGAAGAACCCGCTGATCGACTCCATGGAAGAGGTGGCCCTGAAGTTCAGCGAAAGCATCGAGCGCCACAGCAAGAGCCTCGACGAGCGCCACATCAGCGATGCTTCCCGAGGGCAGCGCGTGGAGCGCATCGAGAAGCTCGTCGAGCTCTATCGCCTGCTTGATCACGGCGACCAGCCGAGCCTCGAACAACAGGCGCGGCGCATGCAGCAGCAACTGCAACAGCAGCCGTCGCTGCAGGCGGCGCTGAGCGTCGCGGACAACGATCCGGCGCGCACCGACATCCTGCTGCAACAGGCGATGCGCCTGTCATTGGCTGAAGGTCTGGACGGCGAGGCGCAGAATACGCGCGAGCTGATCGACGAATTGCGTCTGGTGCACGGTGACAAAATCCGAGCGGGCTTCAATACCGCCAGCGCCATCGCCCTGTTCAGCCGCGACCCGCAGCAACGGGCGGCGATGCGTCAGCTCTACTACAAAGCCATCGTCGGCCAGCAACCCTTGGCCAGCCTGCTCGAAGCCCTGCTCGAACACTTCAGTGAAGAGCAATTCGCCCGCGGCCTGCGCACCTTGCAACGGGCGCTGGCGGACGACATCGCCGCCCTTTCGCCCTCGTTGCCCGGTAACGTTCTCGGCTCGATGTTGCGCGGCTTGGGCTCCTGCGGACAGCTCAACAATCTGATCAAGGCTTGCCACGACCTGTTGCAGCGTTTGAGCCAGAAACAACGCCGCGAAAGCATGACGCCGCTGGCCATGAGCAAACGGCTGCTGCGCTTTTGTGCCAACGGTTTCTTCGCCCGCGACCTGACGCTGCTCAGCGATGACACTTTGGACAACGCTCCGCACTTGCAGCCGCTGTATTTCAACGGGCTCTATCCACTGCTGCAAAATCTGCCGCTGGTGTTGTGGAAGGACCTCAAGACCCGGCAAAACGGCCTGCGCCTGTTGCATAACCTGATGGAGCAACTGGCCCGGCAAGAACGCCAGGCCATGGGGCTGGTCGAGCCGGGGCGAGGTCTGCAATGAATCGCCTGATCCACGCCCTCAACCGCCTGGCGCTGGCGGTGATGCGCCGCACCGAAATTGTCGGCGCCGTGATGGTCATGGCCATCGTGTTCATGATGATCCTGCCGCTGCCCACCGCATTGGTCGACGTGCTGATTGCGCTGAACATCTGCATCTCTTCGCTGCTGATCGTGCTGGCCATGTACCTGCCGCGACCGCTGGCGTTCTCGACGTTTCCGGCAGTGCTATTGCTGACCACCATGTTTCGGCTGTCGCTGTCGATTGCCACCACCCGCCTGATCCTGCTGCAACAGGATGCGGGGCACATCGTCGAAGCCTTCGGCAGTTTCGTGGTGGGCGGCAATCTGGCGGTGGGTCTGGTGATCTTCCTGATCCTGACCATCGTCAACTTTCTGGTGATCACCAAGGGCTCGGAACGGGTGGCCGAAGTCGCCGCGCGCTTCACCCTGGATGCCATGCCCGGCAAACAGATGTCGATCGACAGCGACCTGCGCGCCAACCTGATCAACGTGCGTGAAGCCCGTCAGCGGCGCGAGCAATTGTCCAAGGAAAGTCAGTTGTTCGGTGCCATGGACGGTGCGATGAAATTCGTCAAAGGTGACGCCATCGCCGGTCTGGTGATCGTCTTTATCAACCTGATCGGCGGCTTCTCCATCGGCGTGCTGCAAAACGGCATGCAAGCCTCCGACGCCATGCACCTGTACTCGGTGCTGACCATCGGCGACGGCCTGATCGCGCAGATTCCCGCGCTGCTGATTTCCCTGACTGCCGGCATGATCATCACCCGGGTAGCGCCGGACAGTCAGGCCGGCGACGCCAACATCGGCCATGAAATCGCCGAACAATTGACCAGTCAGCCCAAGGCCTGGGTGTTTTCCTCGATCGGCATGCTCGGCTTTGCCGCGATCCCCGGCATGCCCAGTCTGGTGTTCATCAGCATCAGCCTGATTTGCCTGTTCAGTGGCCTGATTCAGCTGTGGCGCATTCGCCAGAAGCAGATTCTCCAGGATCACGACGGCGCCACCCGCAATGGCGCGCCCGAGCTCAATGGCCGCGAAGACATCCGCCGCTTTAATCCGTCCCGCGCCTATTTGTTGCAGTTCCATCCCGCCCACAAAGGCAGTGCGGCGCTGGAGCGTTTGCTGCACGGCATTCGCCAGCGACGTAACACCCTGGTGCACCGTTTCGGCTTGACATTGCCTTCGTTCGATCTGGAGTTCAGCGAGGATTGCGCCGAAGACGAATTTCGATTCTGCGTCTACGAAGTGCCGCTGATTCGCGCCACCTGGAGTGAAACCCTGCAAGCCGTGCATCTGCGCCAGTGCGGGGAGCTGCACGACGGCGAGCCGGGGCGCGCGGAGCGTGATGAGAGTGAATGGGTGTGGTTTGCCCCCGACCATGCGCTGTTGCGCATGAGCAGTGTCGAGCCGGTCAGTGCCGAGGAACTGATCCTCGAACGCATGAGCCGCGCCTTCCAGGCCACCGGCCCGCAGTTCATTGGCCTGCAGGAAAGCAAGGCGATCCTCGGCTGGCTCGAAAGCGAACAGCCGGAGCTGGCGCAGGAGCTGCAACGTACCCTGCCCCTGGCGCGTTTCGCCGCCGTGCTGCAACGGCTGTCCGCCGAGCTGGTGTCGCTGCGCTCGGTACGGCCGATTGCCGAGACGCTGATCGAACAAGGGCAACACGAACGCGACCTGAACGCCCTCACCGATTACGTGCGCATCGCCCTCAAGGCACAAATCTGCCACCAGCACACCGAACAAGGTGCGCTCAATGCGTGGCTGATCACCCCGGAAACCGAAGTGCTGCTGCGCGACGCCCTACGCCAGAGCCAGAACGAAGCCTGGTTTGCCCTCGAACCGGAACTGGGCAATGCCCTGCTCGAACAACTGCGCCACGCTTTCCCGCTGCGCTCGCGACCGGCGCCGGTGCTGCTGGTGGCGCAGGACCTGCGCAGCCCGTTGCACGGTTTGCTCAGGGATGAATTCAACCATGTTCCGGTGCTGTCCTTCGCCGAGTTGCTGTCCTCGGTGCAGGTACAAGTGCTGGGACGCCTCGATCTGCAAGAAGCCCATGCCTTGATGGCCTGACGGAGTGATGCGATGAAACCCGAGATGATGTATGAGCTGCGCGTGCTCACCGGTTTGCACCGGGGTGCGGCGCTGCCGTTGAGCGGTGGCGAATGGTGCATCGGTTCGGCCCAGAGCGCCGACCTGGCGTTGTACGACCCCGGCATCAAGGATCGCCACTGCCTGCTGCGGCTGGTCGACGACACCTGGTCGCTGGCCCGCAAGGACGGCCCGGTCACCGACAGCGAGGGGCACAAGGTCGATGCCATCGCCACCCTGCAACCGGGCACGCCGTTTGCCCTCAATGGTGTCTGGCTGTCGGTGGTCAGTGCCAACACCGAATGGCCCGCCGAGGACGAGCCTGAAGATCAGCCGCAGGCATCGACAGAAACTCCATTGCCGCCCATGAATGCGGAGCGCGACGCTGACATAGCCGCCCCGACACGCTCGCGTTCGCTGCTCGGCCCATTGCTGTTGCTGGGTGCGCTGTTGCTGTTTCTCGCCACATTGATCTGGGGCATCAACACCCCGGCGCAACCGCCGACGCCGCTGCCAGTGCCGGGCCGAACCGCGCTCAAGGATGCCGCCGAAGTCCGTCAGGTTCTGCAAGACATGCTCAAGGAGCGTGAGTTGCAGAGCCGGATCAGCCTCGTCGAGCAACCGGGCAAAATCCTGCTCAAAGGCCGTTTCGACGAGGACGATCTGCTGCAATCGACCGAACGCATGCTGCTGCGTTTCGAGCAGCAGTATCGCAGCCCGTTGCAGGTGCTCAGCGACCTGCCCGAAGCCACCCCGCTGCTGCCGTTCAGCATTGTCCAGATCAGTCTGGCGCGCTTGCCCAACGTGTTGACCAGCGATGGCCGGCGCTTGTTTCTCGGCGACGAAGTGGCTGGCGTGCGGCTGGTCGGCATCAGCGAACATCAAGTGGTGTTCGAAGGTGATCGGCGCATCGAGGTGAGCTGGTGATGCAGGATGCCATCGCACAGTTGCAGCAATGGTGCGGGCAACATCGGCAACGGATCGAACACTGCGCACCGGTAGCGATCCACGGGCGCATCACCGGGGTCAGCGGCATTTTGCTGCACAGCCGCATGCCCCGGGCGCGGATCGGCGATCTGTGCCAGATCCAGCGTGCCGACGGCAGCGAGGTGATGGCCGAAATCGTCGGGTTCGACCGTGAACACACGTTGCTGGCGGCCCTCGGCGCGCTGGACGGGATAGCCATTGGCGCGCGAGTCACACCACTGTTCCAGCCGCACAGTCTGCTGGTCGGCGATCACCTTTTAGGCTGCGTGCTCGACGGCTTTGGCCGCGCGCTCAACGGCGAAGGCCTGCAGGCGTTTGCCGAGGCCGGGGCGATTGGCGCGCTGCCGGTGATTCGCGATGCCCCTGCCGCCAGCGAGCGCCCGCGAATCGAAGCACCGCTGGCCACCGGACTGCGCGCCATCGACGGTCTGCTGACGCTGGGTGAAGGCCAGCGGGTGGGGATATTCGCCGGCGCCGGCTGCGGCAAGACCACCCTGCTCGCCGAACTGGCACGCAATACCCCGTGTCAGGCCATCGTGTTTGGCTTGATCGGCGAGCGCGGACGCGAGCTGCGTGAGTTTCTCGACCATGAACTGGATGCCGAACTGCGCAGCCGCACCGTGCTGGTCTGCGCCACCTCCGACCGCAGCAGCATGGAGCGCGCCCGCGCTGCGTTCACCGCCACGGCGATTGCCGAGGGCTTCCGCCAGCAGGGCAAATCGACGCTGCTGATCATTGACTCGCTGACCCGCTTTGCCCGTGCCCAGCGCGAGATCGGTCTGGCCAGCGGTGAGCCGGCCGGGCGCGGTGGCTTGCCGCCGTCGGTCTACAGCCTGTTGCCGCGTCTGGTGGAACGCGCCGGGCGCACCCACGACGGCGTCATCACCGCGCTGTATTCGGTGCTGATCGAACAGGACTCGATGAACGATCCGGTCGCCGACGAGGTGCGCTCGCTGCTCGACGGCCACATCGTGCTGTCCCGGCGCCTGGCCGAACGCGGGCATTACCCGGCAGTGGACGTTCTCGCCAGCCTGAGCCGGACAATGAGCAATGTGGTGGGAACCGAACAGCAACACGGGGCCACACAGTTGCGCCGACTGATGGCTGCTTATCAGCAAGTGGAAATGCTCATCAAGCTCGGCGAGTACCAGCCTGGCAACGACCCGCTGACCGATTGCGCCGTGGACGCTCGCGCCCGCATCGAGGCCTTCCTCCAGCAATCGCTGCGCGAGCCGGTGACGCTCGATGAAACCCTGGATCACCTTCTGCAGGTAACCGCCCATGCTCCAGTCTGATTCCGATTACCAGACCCCGGCCAATGCCGACCTGACACCGACGCTCGATCTGCTACTGCCGATCCGCCGCCACCGTTTGACCATGGCCGAACAAGCCTGGCAACGCCAACGCTCGGTGCTCAGCGCCTTGCACGGCCGGCTCGAACAATTGGCCGGTGAGCTGCGCGAGCTGCGTGACCAACACCAGCAAGGCCGCATTGACCAACGCGACGCCCACGTCAATCGGCGTCTGCTGCTCACCGAGATGAACCAGTGGCTGGTCGGCGAACAGCAGGCTCTGCGCAAAATCGAGCGGGTCGAGCAAAGCTATCAGGCCTTGCAGGACGAACATCGGCAACAGCAGCAATGGACGGAGGACAGCGAGCAGCAACTGCGGCGGCGCCAGCGCGATGTGGAGAAACTCGACTATTTGCGCGACCTCGCACGGGATGTCTCATGAATCCGCGCCACGCCACACTCAAACCGCCACCGCGTATGCCCGAAGCCCCGCGCCCACGTCAGGAAACCACGGCCTCGGCCTGGCCCACCAGAACCGAACGGCGGCAGGATCTGCGCGGTGAAATCCGTGACGAGAGCGAGCATTTCGAACACTTGCTGGATACCCTGGGCAACCTCGACCGAGGCCTGCTGGCCGACTTTGGCGGTGCCGGTTTTCAGGAGCCGCAGCAGCAGAATTCCGGTTCCTCCGCAGACAGTGCGGCGGCACCGGAGCAGCGCGACATCGATTGGTGGCAAGCACTGCTGGAACGTCTGGAGCAGCATCTGGATGATCCGCAACCCGGCGTACTCGAAGCGCATCTGGAGCTGCCCAACCTTGGCCCGGTCAAGGTCAATGTCATCCACCACGGCGCGGCGCTGGAAATCGCCGTGCACATGGCTCCGGATGCGTGGCGCCAGGTCGAGCCGCTGCAACAGACCAGCGCGGCGTGGCTTGCCCGGCAATTGGGACGCGCGGTGCGCCTGCGGTTGCACCGGGAGGGCGTTTGACATGACCGTGCAAGCGTTGCGCCTGCGCAACCTGTCGTCGGCCGAAGCCCAGGTGCGCGAGCGCCTGGGCGCGGGCCTGTGCCTGAACCTGACGCAACCGGCGCCCACGTCCCTTCATCTACGGCTGGCCCCGACCGCCTTCAATAGCGAGCCCGCCACAGCGCTCGAATCAGTTTGCGGCCGGTTCTGGCTGGACAACGCAGAACCACTGCTGAGTGCGATCTCCGCATGCCCGGCGATCCTTGCCGACCCACTGACTGCCAGCACGCAATGCTCCTGGTACTGGCCGCTGTACAACCAGTACCTGGCCCCTGAACTGCAGGCGATATGGAGCCCGTTGCAAACGGTCATTGCACCGCCCGAGCCGGGGCTGGACTGTCTGCTGGAGCTGCGCGGCGCGACGCTGGGCACCCACACCAGCCGTCTGCGAATCAGCGCCGAGACCTTGCTGCGCTGGCTCGAAAACGCGGCCTGGCAAAGCAATGCCGGCAACGATAACGACCCGATCTGGCCCGTGCATATCCCGTTGCTGCTGGGACATTGCAGCCTGAGTCGCGGCGAATTACTCGGCCTGCAACCGGGTGATGTTCTGCTTATCCACCAGGCCCTGTTCAGCGCCGACGGCCAGGGCAGCCTGCAGATCGGCGCCTGCCGTCTGCACCTGCGTCAATTGCCGGGCACTGCCCTGCACTTCACCCTCACCGAACTGGAAGACCTGACGATGAATGCCTCTCTGGATCACTTCGCCCTCGCCGATCAACCCGTGCCCAGCGAGGTACAGCCCTCAGCGCCGGGTGCAGAATCCACGCGCTTTGACGACCTGCCGCTGGCCCTGACCTTGCGTGCCGGCAGCCTCCACTTGAGCCTCGGCCAGTTGCGTAATCTGGGGGTCGGCTCGGTGCTGCGATTCAACGGCTGCACCCCGGGGGAAGCCACGTTATGTCACGGCGAGCGGGTGCTGGCGCAGGGCGAACTGGTCGACATCGAAGGCCGTCTGGGCTTGCAGATCACCCGGCTGGAGCCGCGCCTGTGAATGTGCAGGATGTCGACCCGCTGACCCTCGCCCTGTTCCTCGGCGCCCTGTCGCTGGTGCCGCTGCTGATGATGATCTGCACCGCGTTCCTGAAGATTTCCATGGTGCTGCTGATTACCCGCAACGCCATCGGTGTGCAGCAGGCACCGCCGAACATGGCGCTGTACGGCATCGCGCTGGCGGCGACGCTGTTCATCATGGCGCCGGTGTTCAACGACATGGGCCAGCGCTTCCGGCAGTTGCCGCAACGCATGGACAACTTCAGCGCCATGCAAAGCGCCGGCACCCAGGTGCTGGAGCCGTTGCGCCTGTTCATGTCACGCAATGTCGATCCCGACATCCAGACCCATCTGCTGGAAAACACTCAGCGCATGTGGCCGGCGCCGATGGCGGCCAAGGCCAGCCGCGACGACCTGCTGCTGATTGTCCCGGCGTTCGTGCTCTCGGAATTGCAGGCCGGGTTCCAGATCGGTTTTCTGATCTACGTGCCCTTCATCGTGATCGACCTGATCGTCTCCAACATCCTGCTCGCGCTGGGCATGCAAATGGTGGCGCCGATGACCATTTCCCTGCCGTTGAAGATCCTGCTGTTCGTGCTGGTCGATGGCTGGACACGACTGCTCGATGGCCTTTTCTACAGCTACCTGTGAGGGCGCCATGGATACATTGACGCTGTTCAAGCAGGCAATGTTGCTGGTGGTAGTGCTGTCGGCGCCGCCGTTGATCGTGGCGGTGATCGTCGGCGTGCTGACCTCGTTGCTGCAAGCGGTCATGCAGTTGCAGGACCAGACCCTGCCGTTCGCGATCAAACTGGTCGCCGTGGGCATCGCTCTGGCGTTGACCGGACGCTGGATTGGCGTCGAGTTGATGCAATTGGCCAACCTGGCATTCAGCATGATCGCGCAGACGAGGGCCTGAAATGTTCCAGCCGGCCTTCACTGAAGTCTCCGAATCCATCCTCGCTCTGACGTTAGGCATGGCGCGCCTCTATCCCTGCCTGTTTCTGGTGCCGGCGTTCGCCTTTCGCGAGATCAAGGGCATGCTGCGCCACGCCATCGTCCTGGCGTTGGCGCTGGTGCCGATGCCAGGCATCCGCGCCAGTCTGACCGGTCACGACCTGGGCTGGATCGACCTTGGCGGGCTGGTCTTGAAAGAGAGCCTGATCGGCCTGCTGCTGGGCCTGTTGCTGGCGATGCCGTTCTGGATGTTTGAGTCCATCGGCTGCCTGTTCGACAACCAGCGCGGTGCGCTGATCGGCGGCCAGATCAACCCGGCATTGGGCGACAACACCTCGGAACTGGGGCACATGTTCAAGCAACTGTTGATTCTGTTGCTGATCCTCGGCGGCGGTTATGCCGCGCTGACGCAGGTGATCTGGGACAGCTACGCGGTGTGGCCGGCCAATCACTGGCTGCCAATGCCCGCTACGGATGGCTGGGATCTTTACCTGAAACTGCTCGCCAGCACCTTTCGCTGCATGGTGCTGTACGCCGCGCCGCTGGTGGGTTTGTTGTTGCTGATCGAGTTCGGCATGGCGATTCTCAGCCTGTACAGCCCGCAGTTGCAGGTGTCGACGCTGGCGATGCCGGCAAAAAGCCTGGTCGGTCTGGGCTTTCTGGTGCTCTATCTGCCGATGCTGTGCTGGCTCGGCCAGGGCCAGTTGGCGCAGTTGGGCGACTTCAAACACCTGCTGCCCTTGCTGCTCAAGGCCACGCCATGAGCGAAAAAACCGAGCAGCCGACGCAGAAAAAACTCGCCGATGCCCGCAAGAAAGGTCAGGTAGGCCAAAGCCAGGACGTGCCCAAACTGCTGATCTTCGGCGCACTGCTCGAGCTGATCCTGGGGCTGGCCGACGGCGGCATCGCCAGGCTCAAGGCACTGATGAACCTGCCCCTGCAGCAGATCGGCCGACCGTTCGGCGCCGGCGTCGGCGAGGTGTTGACCAAGGCCGGCTGGGACTTGCTGCTGTTCATGCTGCCAGTGCTGGGAATTGCCGTGGCCATGCGTTTGATCGGTGGCTGGGTGCAGTTCGGGCCGCTGTTCGCGCCCGAAGCGCTCAAGCTGGATTTCGAGCGGCTCAATCCACTGAATCAGTTCAAGCAGATGTTCTCTTCGCGCCAGTTGTTCAACCTGCTCAACAGCCTGTGCAAGGCGTTGCTGATCGGTGTGGTCCTGTACCTGGTATTGCCACCGGCGCTGGGCGATTTGATCGGTCTGGCCAGTGCCGACCTGGACACTTACTGGCAAGCCATGATCGCCCTGTTTCGCCGCCTCTCGCGTATCTGCCTGGGTTTGCTGCTGGTGCTGGCGGTGGTGGACTTCGCCCTGCAGAAGTACTTTTTCATCAAGGGTCAGCGCATGAGCCACGAAGACCTGCGCAAGGAATTCAAGCAAATGGAAGGCGACCCGCACATGAAGTCGCACCGCAAGTCACTGGCCCGGGAAATGCTCCAGCAGCCGGCCGGCGCGGCTGCGGCCAAGGCGCCGGTGGAAGAAGCCGATTTGCTGCTGGTCAACCCGACCCACTATGCCGTGGCGTTGTTCTACCGCCCGCAGCAAACCCCGCTGCCACGCATCATCGGCAAGGGCCACGATGCCGAGGCGCGGGAGCTGATCGAGCGCGCCCGGGCGGCCGGCGTGCCGGTGATTCGTTATGTGTGGCTGGCGCGCACGCTGTATCGCAGCGAAGTCGGCCAGTTCATCCCGCGTGAAACCCTGCAAGCGGTGGCTCAGGTCTATCGCCTGCTGCGTGAACTCGACGATCAGTTGCAGGAGCAGACCATTGAAATGCCCGGCACACCCTACTGAACCACCAAGGAACCAGCTCTCGGCGACGGCCACTCAGGGCAAAGGAATTTTTCCTGAACGCCCAAGGCGGACGTAACGACCCCGCCGTGTCAGTCCATGACCTGGAGCTCTCCCATGGAGTCATCGATTCAACGGACGGCGTCGCCGACGCTGGCGCCCCTCCCGCAGACCACCCACAACCCGCTGGGCCTGGAACAACAGCCGCAGGCACCGACCCAGCGCAGCAGTCACACCTTGAGAGATCTGGGTCGACGCCTGCTGAACCTGGTCGGCCATGTCAAACAGGACACCCAGGCGACGCCTCGCCTGTCGGCCCCCTCCTCCTCGGCCAGCAACGCCAATCCGTCGGCGGCAGTGGAAAGCGAACCGCAGGCCTCGTCTTCGAGCGCCGGCAACACCGGGCAAACGCCGCGACTGAGCCGCAGCAACGCCGCGCACTTCAATGGCCAAGAAGAGCGCATTCAGCGCCGCACGCCGAGCGACGACAAGTCGCCGGAGATACATCTGGATGCCAAGGGCCAGCCGCAATTAAGTGATTTCAAACCGGCTGCGGTCGCCGATCTGCTGCACAGCACCTTGACCCGATCCGGGCAGCACTATCAGGCCAGCGCCAGTGACCGCAATGGCGAGGACCATCTGCTGCTGGAGCCCCAAGGCCATTTGCTGCACATCAAACAGACTCCGACCGCCGTGACAATGCTGCGCAGCAGCCAGCCGGCCGGCCCGCAGGAAACCGGCAAAGGTCAGTCACCGACACTGGTCCTGCAAGACCAGCAAGCACGCGTCAACACCGGCAACGCTTTGGACACGATTGGCCGCGCGCATCTCGGCCATCTGACCGGAATCCATCAGGATCGCGACGGTCAGCCCCTGCGTCTGCACGAAGAAAAGCTTTACGAATTCGATCACGCCAGCCGCACCTGGAGCACGCCGCCGGGCAGCGAAGACATGCAGTTCAGCCATCTGTCGAGTCAGGGCAACGGCAAGTTGTATGGACAGATCGGCGATCATCTGGTGGACCTCACCAGCCGCGATGTACCGCACGTTGAAATTCCGCAACTCAAGGCCTTTTCAGTCGGCGTCAATCAGCATGTCGCGACCCTGAGTGGCGAGCAGAGCCGTACCCTGCACCTGTTCGATCTGGCACAGGAAACCCCGGCCACCGGCGCCGGCAAGACGCTGATCCTCAATGGCGGCCTGGCCGAAGCCAGGCACATCGGACTGAGCCCTGAGCGCTTGTTCGTCAGCGACACTGAAGGTCGTCTGTACAGCGTCAAGCGTGCGGATATCGATGCCGAATCGTCGACCCTGCAACTGATGCCCGAGGAGCACTTCCACCCCGAAGGTGAACGCCTGGGCGGCAAACATCAGGTCAGCGGTTTGCTCCATGACAATCAGGGCGGTTTGCAGGTGTTGCTCAGCGATCGCGCCGGGCAGACCCACACCCATGCGCTGGACGAGCCCAATCTGCGCCTCAAGGATGGCTGGAATCTCAGTGACGCGCTGGTGCTGGACAACAAGCGCGGCCTGCCCGGCAGTGCCGCGCCAACGCCGGCGCAGACCTTCGACCTTGATCGGCTGGGCCGGGTGGGCCTGAGCGATCAGCGTGTGCAGCGCTGGGACTCCACCAGTCAGGACTGGAAGGACACCGGCATCAAGGACGTCGAGCAGTTGCAGCGCGGTATCGACAGCAAAGCTTATTTGCTGCAGGACGGGCAGCTGAAAAAGCTCGATGTCAGCCCCCATTACAACACCGTCAACGTCGGCGGCAGCCACACCCTGAACCAGCCGCCGCGCTCAACCAAGGTTGCACTGGGCGAGCCGCTGGCCGGCCTTGAAGAGCGCCATATCACTGCATTCGCGATGCTCAACGACAAGCAGTTTGTCGCCGAGGACAGCAACCAGCGCCTGACCGCGCATCATCCCGACGGCACCAGCAGCGACCTCAGCCGCCTCGATCTGGAAGGCACCGTGGCCTCGCTGGCACTGGACGAAAATCACAACCTGCATGCGCTGACCACCGAAGGCAAACTGTTCACTCTGGCCAAGGATGACTGGCAGGCCAAGCCCGACCAGCCGCGCCCTGAGGCCAGCTGGAAACCCGTGCCGCTGCCGGCCGGGCAACGGCTGCAAAGTATCCGCACCGGCGATGACAATCGCTTGAACGTGACCGTCAGGGACAACCCCGAGCAACCGCCCTTGCAGCTCAAGGACCAGACCTGGCAACCCGTGACACCGCGCCCGGCCGACCATAACGCCCTCAGCGACTTGTTCACGCGAGTGCGCGGCGGCGAGAAAACCGCAAGAATTCCCGGTACCGGCCTCACCGCACGCCTGAATGCCAACTTCATGGGCCGTGGCAACGTGGAAAACCCCAACCGTGCGCCCACCCGTGAATTCATCCGCGCCAACATTTTCAAACCGACGCTGGAAACCCCGCGGGTACTGAAAAATATCGGCAACCACATCCAGCATCACCACCACGGCCGCGAAGGTTTGCGTCCGCTGTACAAGTCCGAAGGCGAGCTGTTCAAGCGTCTGGAAATTCTCAATCACGATCAGCCCACCGCGCCGCCGGGGCGCGATCTGAAGTCGCGGATCAGTCAGCTCGATCTTGGCCCGCAAGGCGCCGACCTGCTGCAGGATCTCGAATCCCTGCGCGGCGAGCTGGAGGACAACAGCCTGCGGGCCACCCGGCATCTGGGCCAGCAGCACGGCAAGTCGAAACTGCTGCAGCAAAAGGAGGGTTTGCTGAACATCCACGGCGAACTGGCGCCGGCATCACGACGCACGCAACTGAGCATGAAACTGGAAAACCTCGGGCAAAAACTCAATATCGCCAGCTCGGGTCATGACCTGCTCAAGGAGGTGCAAGGCGCACTCAAGCAGGTTGCACCGTCAGCGGACAATCCCACCGGCGCCCTGCTCAAGACCCTGCAGGACAACGGCATGAAGCTCTCTCATCAGAAGGCCGATATTCCCCTCGGGCAACGCCGTGACGCCAGTGACAGCCAAGGACTGACCAAAGCCCGGCTGGCGCTGGACGTGGTGACGCTGAAGGACCTCGGCGACCTGCTGGGCAGGGTGGAAATGCTCCGCCCCGACGCCGACAACAGCCAGCAGCTGGCGCAGTTGAAAAAGCAATTCAGCGATTTGCGGGACAAGACCTACGGTGAACATCCGGTGAAGCAGATCACCGACATGGGTTTCACTGATCACGCCAACCTCGAAGCGTCCTACGACGGCATCAAGGCCTTCCTCAACGGGTTCAAGAAGGAAGACCACGCCACCAGCGTCAACCTGCGGGCCGCAACCGGCAGCAAGACCCAGGCGGAACTGGCGGACCAGCTCAAGTCGGCGCTCAAGCAACTCGAACACCCCGACGACGAAATTGCCCTGCAACGCAGCTACGGACTCAACCTCAGCACGCCGTTCGTGTCGCTGGCCAACAAGGGCATGGGCCCGTGGCCCAGCGGTGCGGTGGGTGGCGGGCGCAATTACAACCTCAACGCCGAGCGTGGCGACAAAGGCGTGACCGTGTACCTGCAACGTGAAGGCTCGGGGATGGCCAGCGGTGGCGTGGGTGGCGGCAAGGACTACTGGCCGGGGTTCTTCAAGGCCGGCGAAGTGGACAAGTTCACCAAGGTTGATATCGGCAATGATCGGCAACTGACCCCGGCGTTTCGCCTGGGCGTGGACGTCACCGGCACCGCCACCCGCACTCAGCGTGACGGCGTGGTGTTCACCGTGCCTGACGAAGGCATCGATCAGTTCGTCGACAACCTGTTCAGCGGCAAGATGAGTCCGCTTGAAGTGATGAAAAAAGGCGTCGATCACGAAACCCAGAAAGGCCTGCGTTTCAACGTCGACGTCAATGCCAGCGCCAGCGCCGAGATGCGCGTCGCCCTTGGCATCAGCGACAAGGACAGCTCGCCGTTATCCGCCGCCGCACGGGTCGGTGTCGGCGGCACGGTCAACGTCAACCTGCTCAACTACACCAACTACTCCCTCGACCAGCACAGCAACAAGGGCGAGTTGCAGGAAAGCAGCCGCAACCGTCCGCGCGCGCTCAACAGCTTCGGCGGTTCACTGTTCGCCCGCGCCCAGCTCGCCGGCAGCAATGCCCAGCCGTCCGGCGCCTCGCAGGGCGTGGTCGCGCCACTGGGTGGCAGTGCGACCGTCAACGTCGACAACAAGACCAGCAAACGCGTCAAATTCACCTTCAAGGAAGCCGAACCGCTGACCAGTGCCAACCTGAGCAAACTCGGTGGCAGCCTCGGCGCCGCGTTCAAGGATCCGGCGTCACAACAGATACTGACGCGACTGGCCGATACCGCACATGCCGACTACGCAGGCCTCGGCCCCAAGGAAAAACTGCAAAAGCAACTGGACGGTCTGCAGCGACACTTCGCCGACAAACCGGCGGAAAACGACGAGCAATACGCAGCCCTGCGCGCGCTCAAGCGGGCCGGCGTGCAGCAACAGGCGGCGGAGGCCAGACACAGCCTGCTCGACGGCGGACGCTTTGAAAGCTCCTACACCAACCTCTCGCGTCTGGACGAGCAAGGCGTGGTGTCCAAGGTCATGAGTCTGGTCAGCCCGATGCACTCGCCGAGCAACGCTGAGCGCGTCTCGGCGTTGCTCGGCCAGGACCCGACGCTCAAGGCCCTGGTCAAGGATCTGCAAGGCACGCCGGGAACCCTGGCGCGAGTGCGCCTTGAACTCAAGGACTCGGTGCAGGACCGCATCGATGAAGACAGCCGCCGAGGCGACCTGTCGCAGAAGGAACTGGCGGCGCTGCTCAGCGACCGCGACAACATGCGGATCAAGGCCATCACCGTGTTCCAGAGCGTCAACCAGCCCGAGAGTTTCACCTCGCCGCTGCCCTTGGTCAGCTACAGCAGCAGTGCTTCGCTCAACGTCAACAAGACGCTGGGCAAGATCAACTTCAGCTATGGCCAGGATCAGGACACCCCCAAGAGTTACTTCCTCGACGGCGAACTCTCAAGGCCTGGGGCTTCGCTCAAGGCTACGGTGGATGCCTTGAAGAAAGACGGCCTGCAACTCAAGAGCTGAACCTGCCTGCCTTCGCCGTGGTCCGCGTGGCCACGGCTTTTTCTCCAAGCGATTATCCAGACTCTCCAAGGAGGCCACATGCGTCCTGCGTTTTATCCCCTCGACGATTTTCCGTTACTGGCCGAACTGGCCGCGCAATGGCCGTTGATGCAGCACGAGGTGCTGACGTTGCAAGCGCCGGTGCTCGACATCGACCGCACTGACAAGGCTCATGAACAGATTCACCACGAAGTCACCACGCACCTGCAACAGGGCGGCGACTATGGCTGGCTCAAAGGCTGGGGCGACGCCGGTGGTAACCGCGACTGGGTGCAATACCCGCTGCTGTTCCGCGATCAGGTACTGCCTCCCGCCCGGGCGGCACTGCCGCGCACGGTGGCGCTGCTCGAAACCCTGGCCGGGCTCAAGGTCGCCGCCCTCGCTCGACTGGAGCCTCACGCCTGGCTCAGCACTCACCGTCATCCCGAGGTCTGCGAGGAAGGCCTGCTGCAAATGCACCTGACCCTGGGCGCGGCCGCCGAACGCAACTACGCCTACCTGAACGTTGCCGGCGAGTTTTATCAGCATCGCTGCGGCACGGCGGTGATCTTCGACGGCTCGCAGGATCATTTTGTGGTCAATGCCAGCGATGCACCGCGCACGATCCTTTATCTGGAATTCAAGCAGGCACGCCTGCAGGGCCAGCACTGAAGCGCAATAAAAAACGGGCGCCTGTCACCAGGTACCCGTTTTTTTATGGTGGCCGTTAGCGGCGCGGCTGAGCGTTCGCTTCCTGCAAACGCTCAGCCAGCAAACGGACAATCCAGTAGGCCGTCAGCGCAGCTGCCTGCTGTAATTGATCCGTTGCGCCATGCGGCTGGAAATCCTGTTCCAGGCTGTCGATGTAACGCGCCAGGCTGAAGCGCTCACTGCGGCGAATCGCCGGTTTTTCGAGGCTCGCCCGCAAGCTCTGACTGACCAGAGCGATGGCCTGTTCGAACGCCTGACGCTGACGGGCATCCAGCTCGCCATTGCCATGAACCAGCGCCTTCCAACTGCTCGGGATTGAAGGCTGGGCGCTCATGTCAGACCTCCTGGAACCGGGTCGACTCGGGCAGCTTGCTGTAAGCGTTCTGCACGTTTTTCAGGTCGATGTTGTGAGTGCTGATGTTCAAACCCTCGCTGTCGCTTTTGACGAAGGAGAACTTGCCGTTTTCGGCGCTGATATTGCTCAGATTGAGGTTCCAGTTGCCCTGCTGACCACCGTTGGTGCGCATGAAGGTGCCAAAGTCCTTGGCCTTGAAGTTGTCGACATTGACGTTGGCATCGGCATTGAGCTGGAAGATCTTGTCCGCCGCGCCCTGGGCACTGCTGTTGGTGATGTTCAGGTGGGTGGTCTTGGCGCCGCCGTCCTTCACCGTCAGGGCATCTTCGCCGACATTGGTCCAGTGCACGTTATCCACGTTGACTGGCTCCTCGCCGTTTGCCTTGACGTGCACGCCATCAGCGCCGTTTTCGCCGATGATCACGTTTTTCAAAGTGGCGCCTTCAGCCAGTTCGAACAGCGGTTTCTGCGACTCGCCCTGACCACCGTCGCCCAGTGCGGCACCGGCAGTGAAGGTCTTGCCGCCGCCGTCGAACACTTCGCCCGGCCCGACCTTGATGGTGCTGTTGACCACGGTCGGGTTGCTCGAAGCGGTCGGGAACATCACCGGCGCTGCACCGCTGTTGTCCAGAACCGGTGCCCCAGCTTCCGGGTTCGGGCTGACACCGGCGTCCGACACCGGCACAGTGTTGCCGGTTACCGGTGCGCCGCCCTTGCTTGATGTGCCACCACCGTCGGCTCCCGGCGTGCCAAAGGTATCGGGGTGGCTGTCCATGAACTGGGCGATCATCTCCAGCAGCTCCTTGAGTCGATCGTCGCCGGACACTTGTCCGCCGCCCTCTGCAGTCGGACTGATCGCGCTGTTCAGGGAGCCTTCGCCAAGGCTCTTCATCAGCGTATTGACCAGATCCTCGGGGCTCGAACCAGCGCCAGCCCCTTGCGTGCCCCCCACACCCTTGGCCTGTGCGCCGTCACCGCCCTGAGCACCGTCGCCGCCGAGGATCTTCTCGAACAGTGCCATCAAGACCTGAGTCAGCAACTCTTTGGACGACTCGCCGCCACTGCCCTCGGTGGCGGTTTGCCCGTCCTTGCCCGACCCTTGCAGCTTCTGCAGCAAATCATCGCCGGCGCTCTGGTCGGAGGCGCCGGCTTCCTTGCCCGACGATGAGCCCAGCAACATCTCGGCCAGCATGCTGGCCAGATCATGCAACCCGGAAGCACCGGACGGCGCGTTCTGACCTGGCAGCGTGCTCTGATCCAGCGACAAACCGGCCACCGACCCACTCTGTGAAAGCCCTGAAAAAACACTGAAATCTGCCATCTGCATCGTACCCCGTTGCTGAGAGAGTCCGGATCGAGGCCGGGATGGCCTCCGATCCACCGTGCTCGCCGCAGCACTGTGCGGCGACACGCCCTCTGTGTGGCCGGCGCTGACAGGCAGTTCCTTCGTCGATCAATTGAGCAGACGGGCCAGACTCACACGGGTTTCCCGTACCTGGGCAATAAAGCCCTGCACCAGCCCACCGAAGGTGTCTTCATCGAGTCGAGCCAGTTCACGGGAAGTACACAGGCGCACGTCGCCCTGATCCAGGGCCAACCAGCAGCCGCGCAAAGTCGCGACATCGAAGTTCATGCTCAGCAGACGTTGCAGGTTCTCCGCCCCCGGTTGCGCAGTGCCCAGGCGACAATGCAAAACCACGGTTTCGCTGTGTTCCGGCAACTCGATGACAGCCGCTTGAATATGGTCGCGGTCATATAACGCACAGACGCCGCGCTGAAAGGTAAGTGGCGTACCCAATTGGCTGGCCAACTGGGCAATTAAACGCTGGATGATGGACTCGGAGTTCGCCATTGCTTTTCCTGTAGTTGATTTCGCCGGACAGCTGCCGGTACGAAACATGAGTGGAAAAACAACGACGAGGAGTTCCGTTCAGAACAAACATTGCGAAATCAGTGTTTCAACCCGGCCAGCGACAAGAGTTGAGCAAGTAACGCCTGTAGTTGTTCTCCTTGATATTCATTGTTGAGTTCATGCCAGACCACGAAAGTGTGCTGGCTATCCAGGCAAATGTAGTAACCGTCGTAGGATTCAACATTTTCGAAACGCCGTTTAAGCGCGTCCGAAAACAAATCGGGACGTTGTGCCTGACGCTGGATATTCAGCGCCAGCCCCCAGCCCAGACTCTCCTTGCGACACACGAACTCAATGCCCGGAGCCCATTGCCAGGCACTGGCCTGCTTCTCGCCGATACGCGCAAGAAAATCCTGTTGATCGGTACTTTGCAAAATCGTTTCAGTCATTCAGAGACACCGTACTGTATTCGCCGCCGCCATCCCGTAATGCGGGAGACCACCAGACATTCAACTCGGCAATATTGGCGCCAAGTTGCTGACAATCACCTGAACCACATGAAGCTTCTGGAATTAAAGTACAAGCGCTCAACAAAAGCAGACTCGCTGCCACAATAATGGCCTGGTACAACTTCATCTCGTCACCTTCCTTGTCGGACGCTACATCCTTTTTCGGCCACCCATTGGGCAGGACGGCGAAAAAACGATGCAGGTCTCGTTATTTTTTATAACCCCCATCACTGTGGGGGCAACATCGATATCCGTGCCGGTGTTGCCGCAGGCGTTGCAGTCGCCGTCGGTCGTAAAGCCACGAAAATCTCAGTTGATTCACCAGGTTGCAACAGGAACTTGGGCGCAACTGTTACGGCCAATGTCTGTGATCCTGAACAAGCTGCCGGGTCAATGCGCTGCGGTGTGGCACTGGTGTTTTTCACCACGCCGACCGCCACCCGATAATCCGTTGCGTTGAACCACTGCATCCGCTGCCGATCCAGCGTGAGCGTCGCTGGCACTTTACACAGGTCGCCCAAGGCCGCACCAGATGATGACTGTTTGATATCACCCGGGATAGCGCCCTTGACCAGACCGGCAAAAGTCGCGGCTATCGCTGCACGCAAAATCGCAGGTTTTCCCGGTTCACGGCCGGACGCCAGCGCCCGGTCGAGTTGCCCGCGGTTTTCACTGGCCACATAGCGCGCCGGGTCTACCTGGTCGCCAATCAGGCGTGGTGTCAGGATGAACAAGCGCTCGCGCCGCGACGTCTGGCGCTTGTTGGAGGAAAACAGTGGCCCCAGCAACGGAATCTGTCCGAGCACCGGAACCTGTTGCTGCTGGTCGCCACGCTCATCGACGTGGAAACCACCGATCACCAGCGAACGGTTTTCGGCGATCACCGCCTGAGTGCTCACCGTGCCGCGTTTAACGGTCGGCGTCTGTTGGTCGCGAACCTGCTCCAGCTGGCCATCTTCGATATCGACGATCAACTGAAAACGATTGTCGCCACCGCCGGCAATGGTGCGCGGAATCACTTGCAGGCTGGTGCCGGCCGTAACCGGTTCAATCGTCGCCACGCGTTCGCCGGTGGCGGTGATGTACTGCGTGCGGCTGAAGTCGATCACTGCCGGCTGATTTTCCAGGGTCAGCACCGAGGGACGGGCGATCACCGAGGCCACGCCCTGCCCCTCCAGTGCCTGAATCTCGGCGAAGAATCGGTCGAAGTCGCGTATGAACAAGGTCGACGAGCCACTGCCGAGCAGCGAGCTACCCGCCGTGACGCTGCCAGCACGGGCCGACCAGCGCGACTCCAGGGTGGTCAACTGACTGCGGTCGATATCAAGGATGATCGCGTCGATCTCCACCAGTTTGCTCGGCAGATCCAGCTGCTCGATCAGTTGCTGGTATTGCCCGCGCTTGTCCGGGTTGTCGTAAATCAGCACGGCGTTGTTGCGCACATCAGCGGCAACGCGCCGCTGTCCACTGGCGTTGGACTTGACCTCGGCACGGCCGCTGACCCGCTCCGTGGCCAAACGCACGATCTTGCCCCGGGCAGTATCAGCCATGCTCTGCAGCGCATTGATATTGGCCTTGGGGTCCAGCGCTGAAGGCGTCGTGGAGCGCTGGTTTTCCAGCAGCCCTTCGAGAATCGCCGCCACGCCGGGAATGCTCACGGTTTGCTCGCGGTACTGAATCTGCCGGTCGGCGACGGCCGCAAAACGCAGAGGAAACATCATCACCTGCTGCTTCTCGTCAGGCTTGATCTTCTCCTTGCTGAAGCTGCGGATCAGCTCGACATAACGCGCCGGCCCGCTGACCAGCACCACACCTTCATCGGGCAATTCGCCCCAGCCGAAACGCTTGTCCAGCAGGCCGATATCGGTCAGCGCCTGTTTCAGATCCGGCGCGGCATCGGCCGACACTTCGAGGCGCTGTGCAACCTGAGCCGATTGGGGGCTGATGTACAACTTGCCGTTGTAGACGAACCACTGAAACTGGTGTTCCAGCGCCAGTCGATCGAGAAATTCCACGGCATTGGTCGCGCGCAATTTGACGTCGAGCATACCGCTGACACCGGTCACACTCAGGCCGACCCCAAAGGCATTGGCGAAATCCCTGAGCACGGTGTCCAGCGGAGTTTGTGTGGCTTCGTAGGCGTAAGCCGATTGCCCCCAGTCAGCGGGGACCGCAGCCAGGGTCGGCAACGACAGTGCCAGTAGCAGGGACATCCCGCACAAATGCTTAAACATACCGGTGCCCCAAAGGTAGAGCGTGATGCCGAGGGCGCACCGGTGCCGGGGTATGGGCCAGCATCGCTTCCCAGACTTCACGCTGATTGGCCAAGGCTTCCAGCGCGGCGATGATCGGGCTGACACCGTCGAATGGCAGATAGCGCACCAGACACAGACGCCGCTCCTGCGGGTCCAGCGCCAGGGCGGCGCTGAAGCGTCCGAGACTGGGGCCGGACAAACGCAGAGCCGCTTCAAGGTCGGCGTCGCCACCGCGCCAGGCGACACTCAATCCGGCACAACACAGCACTCCGGCGGGTCGCCGTTGCAGGCGCACCGATTGCTGATCGATCAGCAGCGTCAGCTCGCCCTCACCACTGTCCAGCCAGCGTTGCACGGTGACGCTCAGCTCAGCGGATTTCATTGATGATTGCCTTGGCCAGGTTGTGCTTGACGACAATTTCCTGATTGGCCGCCCAACTGGCGGTGGAGGACTGGCGGATCGCCGAGTTGAACGCGTGCCAGTCATCCGGGGAAAACGCATCCAGTGACAAAGCCGCGGAATCCAGATCCTTTTGCGTGTGTTCGAAGGTGTTGTCGAGACGGCGGCGCAGTGCATCAGAAGACAGCATGGTGAGACTCCAGGTCCGAAAACTGCCCACTGAGTGGTCAGCCTTCGAGTTTGGTTCCATGCGTTATCGCACTGATTGCGCCGGGACTCGCGGCAATGGCCAGACCTGGGCGACCAGGGCGCCCCACGACAGGCTGAAATCCCCCAGCGCCGTTCGCAGGCACAGGCTGTCCGGCGGCAGTTGCGGGTCGGCGCGGACACTCCACAGCGCTTGCGTCGTCTGCAACTGGTGGCTGACGGCATCCAGCTCTGCAGGATGACAGTGCAGCACGCCTGCTTCATCCGAGGGCTGAGCTGCGGCGAGCTGGCGCAATAGCGCCTTGATACGCTCCGGTTGCACCGTTTCGCCCAACAGACACTGCATGGCCTCGCTGACCAATGTTTCGGCACTGGCGATAATGTCCGTCCACATCTGTTGCCGCTGCTGCTGCCATTCGTTGAGCAGCGCGTCCGCCTGACGCCAGACCTCGGCCCGTGCCTGCTCACGGGCCTCGTCGGCCAGTTGCGCCGACTGCCGGCGTGCCTGAGCGAGGATGCTTTCGGCATTGCTGCGGGCAGCCTCCAGCAGCTGACTGGCCAACAGATTTTGTTCGAGGATTTCACGGCGCAGAACCGGGCCGTCGGGCAACGCCTGAGGATCACTGAACGTCAGACAGCGGCGAGTCAACATGGGGCGTTCCTTGTTCATTCGGGACAGTAAGGGCGTACCAACTGACGGCCTGCCACAGGCTCGTCAGGCGTTGCCCCGGCAGCGAAGCGAAACTCACACGTTCGGCATCGACCACGCGCGAACGGGCAAACGTCAGACGCAAGCGAGACCAGGCCGACTCCCCCACCCACGCCCGCAACAGGCGCAGGCCGCGAATCTCGGCAGTGTCGGCCAACGCTGTCGGCGGCAACCAGTTTCCCGGTTGCAGCGCCTTGCCCAGACGTCGACACCAGATCAGTTCGGGCTGGCTCAAGCCCGGTGGTTGCGGGGTCTGGCTGCCCGCGCAGACCGTTGCCACCAGGTTCAACACCCGCCGCCATTGCTCACGATCCAGGCTGAGCAACGGCAACAGAACGGGGTTGGGTGTGGCGGGCCAATCGGCGCTCATGCCCAGATGCGCATCCAGCCACGGCCCCGAATGACTGCGTAAAAACGCCAGGCAGTGTGTTGCAACGTTCTGCTCGCCCAAAGCCCAATCAGCCTCGGCTTGCCGTGCGCCCTGCACCCACCAGCGCACCCAGGCCAGCGCTTGCTCCGGAGAAACCGCCGGCACAGTCATCGCGGATCGGACGGCGTCGGTCTCGCCCCGCCTACCGCTTTGCCCAGGCGCTGACGCCATTGCGGGTTGAGCACCAGCAATCCGCCCGCCAGCAATAACGCCGCCAGCACACACAGCCCGGCAAGCCACTGCCAGAACTGCCAGCGTTCCTGAGTCATGCGCAGCGGGCCGATACTCACCTGTTCCTCGGCCTCCTGATAGCTCTGGGCGGGCACGAAGATCACCGCGAGTTTCTTGTCATCGGCGCCGCTGATTCCCGGAATGCTGCTGGCAACCATGCGCCGGATGCGTGGCAGTACACTGTCCGGGTCGAGTTCCGCGCGGTGTTTGATGAACACCGCTGCCGACGCCGGTTGCACCGGTTCGCCCGGCGCCACCCGTTCCGGCAGCACCACGTGAACCCGGGCCACCACCACACCGTCGATCTGCGACAGGGTCTGCTCCAGCTCCTGGGACAAGGCATAGAGGTACCGCGCGCGCTCTTCCAGCGGCGAGGAAATCACCCCTTCCTTGCGAAACACTTCACCCAGGCTGGAGCGCGAGCGGCGCGGCAACCCCACGGCTTCGAGCGCCCGCACCGCCCGGGAAATGTCACGGGTCGCCACCAGCACCGCGACGCCGTTCTTGTCCAGCCGCTTCTGCGCATCGATGTGCTTGCCGGCCAGTTCCGCCAGCACTTCGTTGGCGTCCTGTTCGGAGAGGTCGCGATGCAGCTCCATACGCTCGCCACAACCGCACAGCAGCAGGATCATCAGCGCCGGCACAAGCCGCCTGAATGCCTTGAAATGCATGGTCTGGCCTTATTGAAGACTGGTGAGTTTTTCTACGCTCTGAGCAGCCTTGCTCACCAGTTTGGCGCTGAGCAGGCTCTCCAGATAAAACGAGGACAAGGACCGGTTGGCCTGCAACGCCTGCTGCGGATCGGTGGAGCGCGATGCTCGCTGCAAGTCTCGATCGGCCTTGTCGGCATCCTTTTGCAGGGCCGTAGAAGCCCGGGCGATCGGCGAATCTGCCGCCTCCTCGCGCGGTGGCCGGGCAGCGGCCTGCTGCATCTGTGAGTTAAACCAGGCAATGTCCGCCTCGGCAGGCGGCCTGAGCGGCAGCCCTTCGGTAACGGATAGACCCGAGTGGTTAACTGTTACCCCTGTAATCGCCATTCACGCTCTCCTGCCGGGACGAAGGTTTACAATCAGCCGCGATAGCTGGTGGAGCTTTGCTGTACCAGCACCGACAAGACGTTGCCGGCCGCGATGCTGGCGTCGGTTTTCAGGGTGTTACCGGCACCGCCGTTAAGGAAGTTCTGCTCGGCATTGGGGAACAGTCCGCCCAGTGAATTGCCTTGGGCACTGCCCTTGACCTCACCCTTGATCATGTCGATGGCTTTCTGGAACTGCTTGCTCTCGCCTTTGGACATGAACAGATCGCCCTCGGACAACTCGCCCATCCAGTCCTTGGATTTGCCGTCCGGTTTGCCGAACTCTTCCGGGTGCATGTCCATGAAACGCGCGACTTCCTTGAGCACGTCCTTGTCGTCGTTGGAGAAAGCCATTTCACCCTTCGCGTCACGCACGGGGTTGCCGGTTGGCTTGAGCAGGTTGTCGAGTTTTTCTTCGCCCAGATTGCCCAGCAACGACGACAGCAAGTCTTGGATACCGCCACTGCCCTGACTGTTGCCGGTATTGCCGGCGCCCGGATTCCAGCCGCCATTGCTGCCACCGACGTTGCCGCCGTTCTGGGTGCCGCCGCCGAGAATGTCCTTGATCAGACCTTCCAGACCTTGGGTGAAGGCCTGTTTCTCCTCTTTGTTGAGGTAGTTGTCCTCACTCAGCTCATCACGCCAGCTGCGAACCTTGCCGTTGGCATCGTCGGGTTTGCCGAATTTGTCCGGGTTCTTGTCCATGTAGTCGGCGATCATCCCCAGCAGCGGGTTTTTCGCATCACGGATGTTCGCGCCGCTGCCGTTTTTCTCGAACAGTGCCTCGCCCAGCAACGAGGCGATCTGCCCGGCGCCGCTGTCGGAGTTGCTCTGCAGATTGCCCAGGCCGGAGGTATTGAAACCGCCCTGGAACGAGGTGGTCTGGGGCATGCTTATCGAAGTGGAAAACATAGATGTGCTCCTGCTTGACTGCGCAAGTCATGGCCCTCTCGACCGGAGTCGAGAGAGCCCACGACCACTTAGTAGTTGATCGCCTTGCCGGTCTGCTGGGCAGCGTTCTGCGCTTTGGTGGCAGAGTCCTGATAGGCGCTGGCGATACCGTTCACGGTATCGGTCATCATCTTGTTGGACTGAGCCTGGGCGTTCATGGTGGTGGTTGCTGCAGCAGTGGCGTCCATCTGCGTCATGGCAGCCATCGAAGCGCCAAGGGATGCGGTACCGGCCATAGTGTTACTCCTGATAATCGAAGGTTGTTTGAACACCCCAATGGTGTTCGAACAGTGAGTGGTCGATTCTCGGAAGCGGTTCCATGAGGTCGGCAAATCGATGCGCACAAACCCGAGATCACAGCTCGGGGGAATCGATGCTCAGGCTTTTCATACGGTGGTAAAGGGTGCGTCGGGGGATCCCCAGTTCGCTGATCACCGCGTCAATGCACTTGTCGTGACGGCTGAGGCAATCCTGGATCAGGGTTTTCTCGAACAGGCGCAAATGGCTTTTGAGCGGCACGCCGGACTGGCAATCACCGAAAGGTGCATCCATCTGCAACGCAGGCATGCCCAGCACGAAACGCTCGGCAGCGCATTTGAGTTCTCGGATGTTGCCCGGCCAGCGATGGCTGAGCAGACGCTTGAGCAGGTCGGGGTCGGGTTGCGGAATCGGTTGATGGTGACGCACGGCGGCTTCATTGACGAAGCGCTGAAACAACGGCTGGATGTGTTGCAGGCCCGAGCGCAAGGTGGGGAGCTGGATCTTGATCACATTGAGGCGAAAAAACAGGTCGCGGCGAAACTTTCCCTCTTCCACCAGTTTTTCCAGGGGGGTCTGGGTGGCGACGATTACCCGCAGATCCAGCGGCACAAAGCGCGTCGAGCCCAGGCGCTCGATACCGCGCATCTCCAGCACACGCAGCAACTTGGCCTGGAGCAGCAACGGCATGCTATCGATTTCGTCGAGATACAGCGTGCCGTGGTTGGAGGCTTCGATGTAGCCCGCCCGGGACTTTGACGCGCCGGTATAGGCGCCGGCCATGACCCCGAACAATTCACTCTCGGCCAGTTGTTCGGGCACCGCTGCACAGTTGAGTGCAATCAGCGGTCCCTCGCGACAGGACAATTGATGAATACGTCGGGCCAGCGTGTCCTTGCCGGTGCCGGTTTCGCCTTCCAGCACCATATCGACCTTCAATGGCGCAGCCTTATTTATGAAAGCTTGCAGCGTCCCTGCACTGTCGAGAACTTCATGTTCCCAATGCGTAGAGTGATTATTCGAAAAACCCCCGGTCATCTTGTTCCCTCATGATGATCACTTCTGTCGGGCTCGAGGAATACAGAACGCCGCACCTTCCTCAACGCAAAACACTGGAAGGAGAATCGACGTCGCGAACGCAATGTATGCCTGCCACACCATTCTTTTTTTTCTGGACGATAGAGATCAGCAGGTACCCGGCGTTCATTTTCACAGCCAATCCCCCACTGACTGGATCTGCCCGGCAATGCTTGCATGAACGACGGCGACTTGTATTTGCGCAAATCTGCCGCGCGACTGTCAATCGAGCAGACATCCGCTGTCAGGCAGTCTATGCAGCCCGTTCGAGCCGGCAAAATTGAAATTCAACAGCTCAATCATAGGGAATATCAATAACCCTGACATCTTGACGCTATCTGCGAAAGTACACCTCAAAAAGCGCCAGAAAACTTCAGGGATCTCAAAATGAATAGCCAATGGTAATACCCGCTTACTTTCTCTCGGATTAAACATTGAGAGGCTGTTTATACAAACGCTGCATGACAAATCTTGCAATAACTATTAACTTACCGCCGCCCCGACCGATGGAGGGTCGGGCATTCGCACTCAGTTAAGGAAAACGATGGCAATGGTCTATTGTCGTGCTTGCGCCAAGGAGCTACACGAAACGGCGCTCACCTGCCCCCAATGCGGGGCTGCCCAACAGGCCTGCGTGCCGCAAACGCAAGCTGCAATACCCTGGCTGGCCATCGTTTCGTTGATCCTCGGAATTATCAGCGCACTTACCCTGTTTGATGATTCCGAATGGGACAGGGATGCGATTGTCGGTGTGGGCATTCTCAGCCTTGCGGGCCTCACTTGCGGCATTGTCTGTATCAACCAAAAACACCCAGGAAGAAACCTCGCGATTGCCGGCATTGTTTTGTCAGGCCTTGCCGCGTTCGTTTTGTCCTGTCTATCGATTGAATAATTTTAGGGAAAAAATATGAGCTTGGTTTTCTGCCGTGGTTGCGCCAAGGAGATTAGTAGTCTGGCTGTGGCCTGCCCACAGTGCGGTGCACCTCAGGCAACTCAACAGTCCTATGCAAGTGGCCCCGCGATCACCACGGGCAACCCTTACGTGGAAGCGCTGAAGAATTACGCCGAATTCAAAGGCCGCGCCACTCGCCGCGAATACTGGATGTTCGTGCTGATCAACCTGGGTATCTGCATTGTCATGGGCGTTCTCGATGCAATGCTCAACACCAAGGGCGTGCTCTACAACCTGTACAGCCTGGCGATGTTCCTGCCGAGCATTGCCGCCGGTGCGCGCCGCATGCACGACACCGACCGTAGCGGCTGGTGGTTGCTGCTGCCGATCGTCAACCTGGTGTTCCTGGTGCAAGACAGCCAGCCGGGGCCAAACCGTTTCGGGCCGAACCGCAAAGGCAACAACTGAGTCACCCCGCAGCACGTTGAACGAGACGGCCTTCATGGCCGTCTTTTTGTTTGTACGACATGAATCTGAAACGCCGCCAGATTTTTACTCGCGGCGCAACATAGATTTGTCATCAAACAGATTGATAGCCCCCTAACGAAAGGTGCATGCTAGAGGGCTCGAATCGGTCTTATATCATTCCGAATGATAGTTACCTTTGCTTCATTCGATTCGTGCCATCACACCCCCGCCGAGCATCATCCGCCCATCTTCAATACATTGGCGGATGATTCCATGGAACAGTCACTCAAACATTTGCGCTTCCCCTTGGCCCTGTTGGCCGTGCTGGTGATGAGCGCTTGCGGCAAGACTCCGGAGACTGCCGCCACCCTGCCCGCTGCCAAAGTCAGCGTGGCGAAGGTGCTGGAACAACCAGTCAACGAGTGGGACGAATTCACCGGGCGCCTCGAAGCGCCGGAAACCGTTGAAATCCGTCCCCGGGTCTCTGGCCAGATCGACGAGGTCGCCTTCACCGAAGGCGCGCTGGTCAAGAAAGGCGACCTGCTGTTCCAGATCGACCCGCGTCCTTTCCAGGCTGAGGTGCGCCGCCTCGAAGCTCTGGTTGCCCAATCCCGCGCCAACGCCACCCGCAGTGAAAACGAAGCCGGTCGTGGCGAACGTCTGCGTGCCAGCAACGCGATCTCCGCTGAACTGGCCGACTCGCGCACCAGTGCGGCACAGGAAGCCCGCGCCGCCGTTGGCGCCCTGCAAGCGCAGCTGGATCTGGCCAAGCTGAACCTGAGCTTCACCCGCGTTACCGCGCCAATCAGCGGTCGCGTCAGCCGTGCCGAAATCACTGCGGGCAACCTGGTGACCGCCGACACCACCCCGCTGACCAGCGTGGTCTCCACCGACAAGGTCTACGCCTACTTCGATGCCGACGAGCGTGTGTTCCTCAAATACACCCAACTCGCCCGTAACGGTCAGCGCGGCGCGACCACTCCGGTGTACATGGGCCTGTCCAACGAAGACGGCAACCCGCACCTCGGTCAAATGAACTTCGTCGACAACCAGGTCAACCCGAAAACCGGCACGATCCGTGGTCGCGCGGTGTTCGACAACAGCGACGGCACCTACACCCCAGGCCTGTACGCACGGCTGAAACTGGTCGGCAGCGGCACCTACAACGCCATGCTGATCAACGACGAAGCGGTCGGCACCGATCTGGGCAAGAAGTTCGTGCTGGTGATGGATGCGGACAACAAGACCGCCTACCGTCCCGTCGAACTCGGGCCGAAGATCGAAGGCCTGCGCATCGTGCGCAGCGGCCTGAACAAGGACGACACGATCATCGTCAAGGGCTTGCAGCGGGTACGTCCGGGTTCGCCGGTTACCCCTGAAGTGATCCCGATGGCCAGCGAGCAGACCATTGCCGCTCTGGCTCAACAACGACAAGCGCTGGAAGCCAGCAACCTGCCCAAAGTCGCACCCGCCAAAGGTGCACAGGGTACGGCTGTGAAGCTCGCCGCTGCGACCCCACGCGGTTAAGGGACGACAACTCCGATGAATTTTTCCCAATTCTTCATTTCACGGCCGATCTTCGCAGCGGTGCTCTCGCTGTTGATCCTGATCGCCGGTGCGATCTCGCTGTTCCAGCTACCGATCAGCGAATACCCGGAAGTCGTGCCGCCCACCGTGGTGGTGCGTGCCAACTTCCCGGGCGCCAACCCCAAAGTCATCGGTGAAACCGTGGCCGCTCCGCTGGAGCAAGCCATCACCGGTGTCGAGAACATGCTGTACATGTCCTCGCAGTCCACCGCTGACGGCAAGATCACCCTGACCATCACCTTCGCCCTGGGCACTGACCTGGACAACGCGCAGGTGCAGGTGCAAAACCGGGTGACCCGTACCGAACCGAAACTTCCCGAGGAAGTGACGCGCATCGGTATCACCGTCGACAAGGCCTCGCCCGACCTGACCATGGTTGTGCACTTGACCTCGCCGGACAAACGCTACGACATGCTCTACCTGTCCAACTACGCGATCCTCAACATCAAGGATGAGCTGGCTCGCCTGGGCGGTGTCGGTGACGTGCAACTGTTCGGCATGGGCGACTACTCGCTGCGGGTCTGGCTGGATCCGAACAAGACCGCTTCGCGCAATCTGACCGCCACCGATGTGGTGACGGCGATTCGTGAGCAGAACCGTCAAGTGGCTGCCGGTCAGCTCGGCGCGCCCCCTGCCCCGAATGCCCAAAGCTTCCAGCTGTCGGTCAACACGCAGGGCCGTCTGGTCTCCGAAGAAGAGTTCGAGAACATCATCATTCGCGCAGGCGACAACGGTGAAATCACTCGTCTCAAGGACATCGCTCGCGTCGAGCTGGGTTCCAGCCAGTACGCCCTGCGTTCGTTGCTGAACAACCAGCCTGCTGTAGCGATCCCGATCTTCCAGCGTCCAGGCTCAAACGCCATCGAGATCTCGAACGAAGTTCGCGGCAAGATGGAAGAACTGAAGAAAAGCTTCCCGCAAGGCATGGACTACAGCATCGTCTATGACCCGACGATCTTCGTGCGCGGCTCGATCGAAGCAGTGGTTCACACCCTCTTCGAAGCACTGATCCTTGTGGTGCTGGTGGTGATCCTGTTCCTGCAGACCTGGCGCGCCTCGATCATTCCGTTGGTGGCAGTGCCGGTATCGTTGATCGGTACGTTTGCAGTGATGCACCTGTTCGGTTTCTCGCTCAACGCACTGTCGCTGTTCGGTCTGGTATTGGCGATCGGGATCGTGGTGGACGACGCCATCGTGGTGGTGGAGAACGTCGAACGCAACATCGAGCTCGGACTGACCCCGGTCGAAGCGACCAAGCGGGCGATGCGTGAAGTGACCGGCCCGATCATCGCCACGGCGCTGGTGTTGTGTGCGGTGTTCGTACCGGCCGCGTTCATCTCCGGCCTCACCGGGCAGTTCTACAAGCAGTTTGCGTTGACCATTGCGATCTCGACCGTGATCTCCGCGTTCAACTCGCTGACCCTGTCGCCGGCACTGGCTGCGGTGTTGCTCAAAGGGCATGACGCGCCGAAAGACCGCTTCTCCAAAGTGCTGGACAAGATCTTCGGTGGCTGGCTGTTCCGTCCGTTCAACCGCTTCTTCGACCGCGCCAGCCATGGTTATGTCGGCACCGTGCGCCGTGTGATCCGCAGCAGCGGGATCGCCCTGCTGCTGTACGCAGGCCTGATGGTGCTGACGTTCTTCGGTTTTGCCAACACCCCGACCGGTTTCGTCCCCGGCCAGGACAAGCAATACCTGGTGGCCTTCGCGCAACTGCCGGACGCCGCGAGCCTGGATCGCACCGAAGACGTGATCAAACGCATGTCAGACCTGGCACTGAAGCAACCGGGCGTGGAAAGCGCCGTAGCGTTCCCGGGCCTGTCGATCAACGGCTTCACCAACAGCCCGAACGCCGGCATCGTGTTCGTGACCCTGAAACCGTTCGACGAACGTAAAGACCCAAGCATGTCCGCCGGAGCAATCGCCGGAGCCTTGAACGGTCAGTACGCGAACATTCAGGAAGCGTACATGGCGATCTTCCCGCCACCGCCGGTACAAGGCCTGGGCACCATTGGTGGTTTCCGCCTGCAAATCGAAGACCGGGGCAACCTGGGCTACGACGAGCTGTACAAGGAAACCATGAACATCATCGCCAAGAGCCACAACGTGCCTGAACTGGCCGGGCTGTTCACCAGCTACACGGTGAACGTGCCGCAGGTCGACGCTGCCATCGACCGCGAAAAAGCCAAGACCCACGGCGTGGCCGTCAGCGACATCTTCGATACCCTGCAGATCTACCTGGGTTCGCTGTATGCCAACGACTTCAACCGCTTCGGGCGCACCTATCAGGTCAACGTTCAGGCTGAACAGCAGTTCCGCCTCGAATCCGACCAGATCGGTCAGCTGAAAGTGCGCAACAACAAAGGCGAAATGATCCCGCTGGCGACCTTCATCAAGGTCAGCGACACCTCGGGCCCGGATCGCGTGATGCACTACAACGGCTTCATCACCGCGGAAATCAACGGTGCGGCAGCCCCCGGCTACAGCTCCGGTCAAGCGGAAAAAGCCATCGAGAAACTGCTCAAGGATGAACTGCCGAACGGCATGACCTACGAGTGGACCGACCTGACCTACCAGCAGATTCTGTCCGGCAACACCGCGCTGTTCGTGTTCCCGCTCTGCGTCCTGCTGGCGTTCCTGGTACTCGCCGCTCAGTACGAAAGCTGGAGCCTGCCACTGGCGGTGATCCTGATCGTACCGATGACCCTGCTGTCGGCCATTACCGGTGTGATCATCTCTGGCAGCGACAACAACATCTTCACCCAGATCGGTTTGATCGTACTGGTGGGGCTTGCGTGCAAGAACGCGATTCTGATCGTCGAGTTCGCCAAGGACAAACAGCTGGAAGGTCTCGATCCGCTGGCGGCGGTTCTGGAAGCCTGCCGCCTGCGTCTGCGGCCGATCCTGATGACCTCCTTCGCGTTCATCATGGGTGTGGTGCCTCTGGTGTTCTCCAGCGGTGCCGGTGCCGAGATGCGTCATGCCATGGGTGTGGCGGTGTTCTCCGGGATGCTCGGGGTGACCTTCTTCGGTCTGTTGCTGACGCCAGTGTTCTACGTATTGATCCGTAATTTCGTCGAGCGTGGCGAAGCCCGCAAAGCGGCCAAGGCACACGCTCTGCAAAAGCCACTGGAGGCGCAATAATGAGTCTGAAAGTCTTCCTGCCGAGTCTGCTGGTGCTGGCGTTGAGCGCCTGCGCCGTCGGCCCTGACTACAAGACCCCGGCGACGGAGGCGGCCAACATCACCACCGCCACCGACGGCGCTGCCGGTCAGAAGAACTTTGACCGTTCGAAATTCGAAGGCATCTGGTGGCAGCAATTCGACGATCCGACCCTCAACCAGTTGGTGACTCAATCGCTGCAAGGCAACCGTCAACTGCGCGTGGCGTTCGCCCGCTGGAAAGCCGCCCGGGCGATCCGCGACGACGTCAGCAACGATGCGATGCCGACCATCACCAGCCGCGCGAGCAGCGATCTGGCCAAGGGACAAATCCCCGGCCAGACCACCAAACGGGTCAACAGCGAACGCTACGACCTGGGGCTGGATATGGCCTGGGAAATCGACCTGTTCGGGCGTATCCAGCGCAATCTGGAAGCCAGCGACGCCGACCAGCAGGCAGCGGAAGCCGATCTGTACCAACTGCAAGTCACCATGATTGCCGAACTGGTGGATGCCTACGGTCAGCTGCGCGGTGCGCAACTGCGCGAGAAAATCGCCGTGGCCAACCTGGAAAACCAGCAGGAGTCACGCAAGATCACCATCAGCCTGCGTGACGCCGGCGTTGGCGATCAGCTCGACGTCGAACGTGCCGATGCGCGTCTGGCCTCGGTCGAAGCCAGCGTGCCGCAACTGCAGGCGGAACAGGTTCGGCAGAAAAACCGTATCGCTACCCTCTTGGGTGAGCGTCCGGACAAACTGACCGTGGATCTGAGCCCGAAAGAATTGCCGGCGATTGCCAAGGCCTTGCCGATCGGCGATCCGGGTGAGCTGCTGCAACGCCGTCCGGACATCCTCAGCGCCGAACGCAAACTGGCCTCGGCCACCGCGCGAATCGGCGTGGCGAAAGCTGATCTGTTCCCACGGGTCAGCCTCAGCGGGTTCCTTGGCTGGACGGCCGGGCGTGGTTCGCAGATCGGTTCCTCCGCGGCCAACGCCTGGGCACTCGGCCCAAGCATCACCTGGGCAGCGTTTGATCTGGGCAGCGTGCGTGCCCGTCTGCGCGGCGCCGATGCCGATGCCGAAGGCGCGCTCGCGACCTACGAGCAACAAGTGCTGCTGGCGCTGGAAGAATCGGAAAACGCCTTCAGCGATTACGGCAAGCGTCAGCAACGGCTGATCTCGCTGATCCGCCAGAGTGAATCGAGCCGCAAGGCAGCCGATCTGGCGGAGATCCGCTACCGCGAAGGCACTACCGACTTCCTCGTGCTGCTCGACGCTCAGCGGGAACGTCTGAATGCCGAAGACAGCCAGGCCCAGGCTGAAGTCGATCTGTATCGCGGCATCGTCGCGATCTACAAGGCCCTGGGTGGTGGCTGGCAGCCGGAAACCGTCGCCAGCAAGTAAGCATTTCTACAGAGCTCCTTTGGTTGGCCGCAACCAACCAATTTTTTGCCCCGCGTATCATTCGGTCGCGGGGCTTTTTTGTGCCTGTTCTCACAATTGATCGACGTGGGAATTTGACTCAACGGCCATGCTGACCGAAGCTTGCCCCCTCTGCCAAAGAACGCCCGTTCACGGAATCCTGCATGCCTCAGTCCCGCCGCTACCTGTTCATCAGCCTTGGCCTTGTGCTGGTTATCGTCATCGCCTGGTTATCGCTGCGCAGCACCACGCCGGTGGTGCCAGAAGCGATCAAGCGCGGCTATAGCGAAGCCCTCACGGCGGCCCGTTCGGGGCAGCCGGGAGCAGCGCGGCAGTTGTATCAACAGTTGGGGCGCCCGGATCTGTCGCCCAAACGCAGTGCCTGGCTGCTGGCGGAGCTGCCCAACTATCCAAGCCCGCAAGCGCTGAAACTGGCCGACGCCCATCTGCAAAACGAAGCGCCCGAAGTGCGACTGGCGGCGATTCAAAGTGTGGTGGGACTGGTGCCCGGCGGGCAGCGCAGTCTGTTGCTCGGGCCAATGCTCGACGATGAAGACCAAAGTGTGCGGTTCGCTGCGATCAACGCCTTGCTGGGCCTGACGCCGGATGAACTGGGTCTGTATTTCGCGCCGCTGCAGCAAGCGATCGATGGCTGGGAGCAAGTGCTCAAGGAGCAACCGGAAAACGCCGCCACCTATGCGCAACTGGCGCGCCTGTATCTGCACAACGCCGAACTCAAACAAGCCCAGCAAGCGCTCGACAATACCCTGCGCCTAGAACCAAACAACCTGCCGGCGCTGGTCATGCAAATCGATGTTCTCGACCGTCAGGGCCAAAGCGACGCCGCCCGACAGTTGCTGGCCAGACAGCTGCAGGCCCAACCGGATTCCGCCTACCTGCAACACGCGTTGGGGCTGTGGCTGCTGCACCACGACCAGCGTGAGTTCGCCCTGCTCGGTTTGTCCAAAGCGGTGGAACTCGAGCCCGACAACAAGGATTACCGCTACGACCTCGCCACCACCCTGCACGCCGCCGAAGAGCTGGAAGCGGCGCAAAAACAGTTGCAGGAAGTGGTGCAGCGCCACCCCGCCGACCGCAAGGCGCGGGTGTTGCTGATCAACTACTGGAAGGAAAGCGGCCAACTGCAGAACGTGCAGATCCTGCTGGCACAACTGGAACAGATGAACCCCGACGACCCGGCCTTGCAGCAAGGACTTTGAGCCTTTACTCGTTAATTCAATGACATTTTGATATCGAAACCTCGGAACCGTCATGACTGGCAGCGGTCAAGTAATCAGGTAGTGCACAACGGCTGATACAGCCTGCTGCCTCGATTCCCCTAGTCATGAGAGGGCATTCTTTGTCTACGTCCAACGAGTTGATCAGTGCAAAAGCCGCCACCGGCATCGTCGGCCTGGATGACATCCTGGCCGGCGGTTTGTCCCGAGGGCATGTGTTTTTGCTCGAAGGTGAACCCGGTACAGGCAAAACCACCGTCGCGTTGCATTTCCTGATGGCGGGCGCCCGTGCCGGCGAACGTTGTCTGTACATCACGCTGTCGGAAACCGAACGTGAACTGCGCCAGGGCGCGCTGTCTCACGGTTGGGAGCTCAACGAGAACATCGAGATCTTCGAGCTGACGCCACCCGAAAGCCTGCTCAATGCCGAGCATCAGCAAAGCCTGCTGTACTCCTCCGACCTGGAACTGGGCGAAGCCACCAAGCAGATTTTCGAAGTGGTCGAGCGTTTCAAGCCGACTCGCGTGGTACTCGACAGCCTCTCCGAAATCCGCCTGCTGGCGCAGAGTTCGCTGCGTTACCGCCGACAAATTCTGGCGATCAAGCACTACTTTGTGCGCTACGACGCCACTGTCCTGCTGCTTGACGACCTGACCACCGAATCCCTCGACAAGACCGTGCACAGCGTCGCCCACGGGGTGATCCGCCTCGAAGAACTGACCCCCAATTACGGCGCCGAGCGCCGACGCGTGCGCATCGTCAAGTATCGCGGCCAGAAGTACCGTGGCGGTTACCACGACTTCACCATCATGGGCGACGGCGTGCATGTGTTCCCACGCCTGGTCGCCGCCGAACACCGCAGCGACTACCCACGCCTGCAACTGAGCAGCGGCATCCAGGAAATGGACGCCTTGCTCGGCGGCGGGGTCGAAACCGGCTCCAGTACGCTGATCCTTGGCCCGGCCGGTACCGGCAAATCGCTGATCTCGATGATCTTCGCCGCCACCGCCGTGTCTCGCGGCGAGAAAGCCGCCCTGTTCATCTTCGATGAAGAACTGGGTCTGCTGTTTGAGCGTATGAACAACATCGGCATCGACCTCAAGGCGCTGCAAGCCACCGGCAACCTGCTGATCGAACAAGTGGATGCTGCCGAACTGTCCCCCGGCGAGTTCTCCCACCGGGTACGTCGCTGCGTTGACGAAGGCAACATCAAGACCGTGGTGATCGACAGCATCAACGGTTACCAAGCGGCGATGCCGGAAGAGAACGCACTGGTGCTGCACATGCACGAGCTGCTGCTGTACCTCAACCGCAAAGGCGCGGCGACCTTCATGACCGTGGCCCAGCACGGTCTGGTCGGCGACATGCAGGCGCCAGTGGACATCACTTACCTGGCCGACACGGTGATCCTGCTCCGCTACTTCGAAGCCATCGGCAAGGTCCGCCGGGCGATTTCGATCATCAAGAAACGTACCGGCAGCCACGAATCGACGATCCGTGAATATCGTATTTCCACGCACGGCATGACCATCGGTGAACCGCTGGAGGCCTTCCAGGGTGTGTTGCGCGGCGTGCCGACTTACCTCGGCGCGAGCAATCCGCTGTTGCGGGAAGAAACCTTGTGACGGTTACCGTAACGCTGGCGGAACGGGCGCTGATTCTGGCGCCCATGGGTCGTGACAGCCAGGTGGCGCTGATGATCCTCAATGAGGCAGGGTTTGGTGGGGTCATCACGCCAGATCTGGGTGCACTGTGTGCGCAACTGGAACCCGGCGCCGGACTGCTGCTGATTGCCACCGAAGCCCTGCGCGGCCCCGAACTGGAAACGCTGCTGAATTTTCTCGAACAGCAACCGGCCTGGTCGGATCTGCCGATCGTCTTGCTGACCCACCACGGAGGCCCGGAACCGGGCCCCTCCTCACGCCTGAGCAAACTGCTGGGCAACGTCACGTTCCTGGAGCGCCCGTTCCATCCGGCGACCCTGGTCAGCCTGGTCTCCACCGCCCTGCGCGGACGACGACGACAGTACGACGCCCGCGATCGCCTGATCGATTTGAGTGAAAGCGAACGGCGCCTGCAATCGACCCTGGAAACCCTTGAGCAACAGGTCGAGGAGCGCACCGCGCAACTTCGCCACAACGAGGAAGCCTTGCGCCAGTCGCAGAAAATGGAAGCGGTCGGCCAGCTCACAGGCGGCATCGCCCACGACTTCAACAACATGCTCACCGGGATCATTGGCAGTCTCGAGCTGCTGCGTCGACGGCTGGCTCGCGGGCGCACCGAAGACCTCGACAGCCTGATCGATCTTGGCGTGACTTCAGCCAACCGCGCTGCCGGACTGACTCACCGCTTGCTGGCCTTCTCACGCCGGCAATCGCTGGACTCCAAAGCCGTACAGATGAACACACTGGTGCTGTCGATGGGCGAGCTGCTGCAACGCAGCCTCAACGAAAGCATTCAGTTGGACATGCGCCTCAACGACCAGCTGTGGATCGCCGAAGCCGACCCCAATCAACTGGAAAGCGCCCTGCTCAATCTGGTGCTCAACGCCCGCGACGCGATGCCCGAAGGCGGCAAACTGGTGGTCGAGACCAGCAACCAGGTGCTTGAACGGGAATTCACCGAGGCCTACCCGAATCTCGAGCCTGGCGATTACGTGATGCTCAGCGTCACCGACAATGGCAGCGGCATGCCGCAGAGCGTGATCAACCGCGCGTTCGATCCGTTTTTCACCACCAAGCCCATCGGTCAGGGTACGGGGTTGGGTCTGTCGATGATTTACGGCTTCAGCAAACAGTCCCGTGGTCACGTCACGATTGAAAGCGAAATCGATCAGGGCACCACGGTCAAACTGTACCTGCCACGCTTTCGCGGCGAAGAGGTGGAGCATCCGGTGTCCGCTGTTCAGCAGGCCCCGGAGGCGCTGGATGGCGAAACCGTGTTGATCGTCGAAGACGACCCTGCCGTGCGCGTGCTGGTCAGCGCGGTGCTCAGTGAATTGGGTTATGCGTTTGTCGAAGCCGGCGATGCCGACGGCGCCGTGCCGATCCTCAACTCGACGCAGCGCATCGATCTGCTGATCAGTGACGTCGGCCTGCCGGGCATGAATGGTCGGCAACTGGCGGAAATCGGCCGGCAGTACCGGCCCGGGTTGAAGGTGTTGTTCATCACCGGTTATGCCGAGCACGCTGCCGTGCGCGGTGGCTTCCTCGACTCGGGGATGCAGATGATCACCAAACCGTTCACCTTCGATCTGCTGACCGCCAAGGTTCGCGAGATGATCAAGAACTGACCCCCCAAAACAACTGTAGGAGCTGCCGCAGGCTGCGATCTTTTGATTTTGTTTTTTAAGATCAAAAGATCGCAGCCTTCGGCAGCTCCTACATGGGGAATATCAGCCGCTATGGATCAGGCCAGCAGTTCCTGAATTTTTTCCTGCAGCACATCCAGATCGAACGGTTTTTCCAGGATCGGCGCCTTGCGCGTGATCGGGCTGCCGGTCTCACGGATTTCCTGCGGGTAGCCGCTGATGAAGATCACTTTCAGATCCGGGCGCAGTTTTACCGCCGGCTCGGCGATCTGCACGCCGGAAATACCGCCCGGCAGGCGGAAGTCGGTGATCAACATGTCCAGATGCGGCTTGCTCGCGAGAATCTCGAACGCCTGCTCGCCGTTTTCGGCCTGCAACACACGATACCCCTGCCCCGACAGATAATCTGTCAGCACCATCAAGATAACCGGTTCGTCCTCGACGACGAGTACTACATCTTGTGCATCTACGCTCATGGGAAGCCTTTGTTCGGTCAATAGCTGCTGATACGACCGTGCGGTCACTCAGAGGTTGCGTCGGATGTGCCGTTTTCCTGGATTGGCAGACAAACGCGAAACAGGGCGCCTTCGTTGATTTGACTCTCGACGGCGATGGAGCCGCCATGGGCGGCGACGATCTGCTCGGAAATGAACAGACCCAGCCCGAGACCAGCCACTACCGTCTTGGCGGAAACCCGTTCGAACTGTTGGAAAATACGCTTCTGGTTCTCTTCACTGATACCGATGCCATGGTCCTGAACCTCGACCCGCGCCTCGTCGCCCTCACGGTACACGCGGACTTGAATCGGGCTACGGCCACCGTAGCGCAAGGCGTTGGTCAGCAGGTTGGAAACCACCTGCTCAATGCGGAATTCGTCCCAATGACCTTCCACCGGCTCCGGCGCGGTGAAGCTGACTTCAGTCTCGGCCGCTTCCATCTGCGGCGCGAAGTTCTGCAGCAGGTTGCCCACCAGTTGCGTCAGGTCGAAGCGATTCGGCCGGATCGACAGCTTGCCGGTGCGGATGCGCGAAACGTCGAGCATGTCTTCGATCAGTCGGATCAGGCTTTTTATCTGCCGCTCGTCGCGATCGACCATTGCGTGCATTTTGTCGAGGGTGAACGCAGCGGCGTTGTCCCGCGCCAGATGCATCTTGCGCAATTGGGTCTCGAGTATCAGGCCATTGAGCGGCGTGCGCACTTCGTGGGCGACGATTGACATGAAGTCATCGCGCATCCGCACCGCCTGCTCCAGCTCCAGTTGCGTGCTCTGCAGTTGCTGCAGCAGCGCTTCCTGCTCGCGGCGCGCCTGTTCAAGGGCTTCGACCTGTTGCTTCATGGCCTTGCTCTGGCGGTACAGGTCGACGAATACGTTGACCTTGCTCTTCACCGCGTGGATATCCAGCGGCTTGTGCAGGAAGTCCACCGCCCCGCTCTCGTAGCCCTTGAACGCGTAGTTCAATTCGCGGCCGGCGGCGCTGACGAAAATGATCGGAATGTTCTTGGTTTTCTCGGTGCCGCGCATCAACTCGGCGAGTTCGAAGCCGTTCATGCCCGGCATCTGTACGTCGAGGATGGCCATGGCGAACTCGTGTTGCAGCAGCAGCGAAAGTGCTTCATCCGCCGACAGCGCCTTGTAGACGGTGCGGTCCTCGCGCTTGATCAGCGCTTCGAGGGCCAGCAGGTTTTCCGGCAGATCGTCGACGATCAGCAATTTGGCCTGGATATTACTCAGCATGCGATTCGTTCCAGCTCGACAAGCAGACGGCCGATGCCGTGAATGGGTAGGACATGGTCGGGCTGCTGAAGCTTGAGTGCAGCCTGAGGCATGGTGGCGACCTGTGCATCTTCTGGGTCTTGAACGATGGTCAGTCCGCCGCGCTGCTTGACTTGCGCCAGGCCGCGAGCGCCATCGTGATTGGCGCCGGTCAGCAACACGGCGGCCAGTGTTTCGCCGTAAGCGTCGGCGGCGGATTCGAACAGGTAGTCAATCGACGGTCGGGAATGGTGCACGCGGTCTTCAAGGCTCAGCGACAGACTGCGATCCTGCTCGACCGACAGGTGATAACCGGGTGTAGCGAAGTAAACCGTGCCTGGGACGATATCCTGCTTGTCCGTCGCCTCCTGCACCGGCAGCATCAGCCGCCGCTCAAACACCTCGGCCAACAGGCTGCGGCGCTCTTCCGGCAGATGCAACACGACAATGATCGGCAACACGTAGCCCTTGCGCAGCGGCGCGAGCAGCGTCAGCAGTGCTTCGACACCACCGGCCGAAGCACCGACCACGATGGCTTCGACGCGAGGCAAATCAACGGCATCGTTCATAATTTGCGGTAGATCCGTTCTTGTTTGACCAGCGGTTCGAACTGATTCGAGTAGTTGGAAAAGTCCAGCGTTTCCTTGCTGCCCAACACCAGAAAGCCACGGTGGCACAGCGATTCGTGAAACAGACCGAAGGCACGGTCCTGAAGTTTCTTGTTGAAGTAAATCAGTACGTTGCGGCAGGAAATCAGCTGCGTTTCGGAGAACACGCTATCAGTCGCGAGACTGTGGTCGGCGAAGGTCACGTTCTCGCACAGGCTCTTGTCGAAGATCGCGTAGCCGTAAGCAGCGGTGTAGTAATCGGCAAAGGAGCGCTGGCCGCCGGCCTGCTGGTAATTGGCGGTGTAGGCGCGGACGTTCTCCATGGAGAAAATCCCCTGTTTGGCCTTGTCCAGCGAGCGCGGGTTGATGTCAGTGGCGTAGATGATCGTGCGGTCGAGCAGGCCTTCCTCGCGCAGCAGAATTGCCATCGAATACACCTCCTCACCCGTGCTGCACCCGGCGATCCAGATCTTCAGCGACGGATAGGTGCGCAGCAGCGGCACCACTTCCTTGCGGATCGCCAGAAAGTGCGATGGATCGCGAAACATCTCGCTGACCGGGATCGTCAACAACTGCAGCAACTGCATGAACGCGGTCGGATCGTGCAGCACTTTCTCCTGCAAGGCCGAAATGGTTGCGCATTCGAACTGGTTCAAGGCGTGCTGCACCCGGCGCTTGATCGAAGCGCCGGAGTAATCGCGAAAATCGTAGCTGTATTTGAGGTAGATAGCCTCGATCAACAGGCGTAATTCGATTTCGCTGTTGCGCTCCAAAGAGTGACTGCTTTCCACTAAATGCGTTCCATCTTCGGTAACCACACGCGAATCAACGAGAACAGGCGATCCAGGTCAATGGGCTTGGCCAGGTAATCATTGGCGCCCGCCTGCAGGCAGCGCTCCTGATCGTCCTTCATGGCCTTGGCCGTCACCGCAATGATCGGCAGCTTGCGCCAGCGCGGGTCCTTGCGGATTTCAATGGTGGCTTCAAAACCATCCATTTCCGGCATCATCACGTCCATCAGCACCAGATCAATGTCCTCGACTTCATTCAACTTATCAATCGCCTCACGACCATTCCGGCCGATGACCACGACTGCGCCCTTATGCTCCAGCGCGCTGGTCAGGGCGAAGATGTTGCGCACATCGTCGTCCACCAGCAGCACCTTGCGCCCCTCAAAAACCTTGTCGCGGCTGCGGGCGGTCTTGAGCATCTTCTGCCGCTCATGGGACAACTGCGATTCGACTTTGTGCAGAAAGAGTGTCACTTCATCGAGCAGACGTTCCGGCGAACGTGCGCCCTTGATGATGATCGAGCGCGAATACTTGCGCAGCTCGGCTTCTTCATCGCGGGTCAGGTTGCGTCCGGTGTAGACAATCACTGGCGGGAACGAGCAGATGTCCTCGGTAGACATGCGCTTGAGCAGATCGTTGCCGAGCATGTCCGGCAATTTCAGGTCGATCACCATGCAGTCGTAGATCGTCGTGCGCAGTTTCTCTAGCGCGTCCTGCGCCAGACCGACGGCGGTGATCTCGATGTCATCGTCGCCGATCAGGCGGGCAATGCTTTCGCGCTGCAAATCGTCATCTTCGACCAGCAGCACGCGCTTGACCTTTTGGGTCAGCTTGGCTTCGAGACGGGCGAACACGTCCTTGAGCTCTTCACGGGTGGTCGGCTTGACCGCATAACCGATCGCGCCCATGTGCATCGCGGCCTCAACGCGGTCTTCAACCGAGATCACGTGCACCGGAATGTGGCGGGTTTCGGCGTGTTCTTTCAGACGCTGCAACACGGTCAGCCCGGAGTGGTCCGGCAGGCGCATATCGAGCAGGATCGCATCCGGCACGAACTCGCGGGCCAGGTCATACCCTTCGTCCGCACCGTGGGCCACCAGGCACTGGTAACCCAGTTCGTGGGCGAGGTCGTAGAGGATGTGGGCAAAATTCGGCTCGTCTTCCACCACCAGGATGCAGCGGGTGGCGAACGGTGCCTTGCCACGGTCATCGGCAAAGCGCGGGATATGCACCGGCGCCATGGGCGAAACGCTTGCCGGTGGCAGTGCAACCGGCACCGGAATCGATGCCGGCGCAGTGAAGGTCAACGGGGCCGCGGGGCTGTCACCCGGCTCGCTGTATTGCTGCGGCAACACCAGAGTGAACACACTGCCCTGCCCCGGCGCGCTGCTGACGCTGATCGAACCGCCGAGCAATGCCGCCAGATCCCGCGAGATCGACAGGCCCAGACCGGTGCCGCCGTACTTGCGGTTGGTCGTGCCGTCGGCCTGACGGAATGCTTCGAAGATGCTTTCCTGCTGATCCGCGGCAATACCGATCCCGGAATCGCGCACGATGAATGCAATGCGCTCGTCCGGCTGACTGGCGATGGTCAGGCTGACCGCGCCGTGTTCGGTGAACTTCACGGCATTGGACAGCAGGTTTTTGATCACCTGTTCCAGACGCTGGCGGTCGGTGTACAGCATGATCGGCGCATCCGCCTGCAACTCGACGCTGAAAGACAGTTGCTTCTCCGCTGCCAGCGGTTCGAACACGCTGCGCAGGCCATCGGCCAGACGCGCGACGCTGGTGTTTTCCGGGATCACTTCCAGCTTGCCGGCCTCGACCTTGGAAATGTCGAGAATGTCGTTGATCAGGTTCAGCAGATCGTTGCCCGCCGAATAGATCGACTCAGCGAACTTGACCTGTTCGGCCGTCAGATTGTCCTGCGGGTTCTCCGCCAGCAACTTGGCGAGGATCAGCGAACTGTTCAGCGGCGTGCGCAGTTCGTGGGACATGTTGGCGAGGAATTCGGACTTGTACTTGCTCGAGCGCTGCAGCTCTTCGGCGCGCTCTTCGAGCTGCACCTGGGCATGATTGAGTTCGGTGTTCTTCTGATCCATCGCATCGCGTTGCTCGGCCAGGGTCTTTGCCTGCTCGGCCAATTGCTCGTTGGTCTGCTCCAGCTCGACCTGCTGGGTTTCCAGATGCGCCTGCGACTCCTTGAGAATCCGCGACTGCTCTTCGAGTTCTTCGTTGGCGGTTTTCAGCTCTTCCTGCTGCACCTGCAACTCTTCGTTGAGCTGCTGGGTTTCAGCCAGCACTTCCTGCAGGCGCTGGCGATAACGCGCCGCTTCGATCGAAGTGCCGATGTTGCCGGCAATCAGTTCCAGCAATTCGATATCGCGCTCGGTGAGTGGCCGTAAAAAGCCCAATTCGATCACGCCGTTGACCTGGTCATCATTAGTCGTCGGCACCACCAGCACGCTGCGTGGCAGGCCTTGGCCCAGGCCCGAGCTGACTTTGAAGTAGTCGGCCGGGACCGAGTCCAGACGAATCAGTTGCCCCTGCTGGGCAACCTGACCAACGATGCCTTCGCCGCTATAGATCTGCTGATCCAGTTCTTCCTGCTCGCGGGAGAAGCCGTAGGACGCCACACGCTTGAGGCCGCCGTGTTCTTCGCGCACGTACAACGCCGCCACGGCGGTGCCCAGATATTGCGCGCAGAACTGCAAAATGTTGCGCCCCAGCAGGTTCAGCGTGAGTTGCCCCAGCACCTGCTCTGCCAGTTCGGTCTGGCCGCTGCGCATCCACGCCTGGCGCTCCAGACGCTCGGCGCTGGCCTGTTGCGCGGCGAGGTTGGCGCTGTAGCTGTCAGACAGGCGAATCAGATCGCGGCGACCGACATAGGCCAGCAAGCCGCTGATCCCGGCGATAAACAGCAGGTACAGGGTGATGCTCCAGATCGTGGTGCGGCGCACGTCTTCGTTGCGCGTGGTGCGCAACTGCTGCTCCATATCGATCACATCTTCGAATTGCTTGCGGATCTCGTCGGTCAGGCGCTTGCCACGCCCGGCTTTCACCGCGCCCCGGTAATCACCGCTGGAGCGCTGCAGATCGATCATCGATTGCGCGTAGTTGGCCCACTCGGTCTGCAATGCCTGCAGACGCCGCAGACGATCGGTCTGCACCGGGTTGTCGGCGGTCAGTTCCAGCAGGGTATTGAGCGCGACGTTGATCCGCGGCTTGGCGGTTTCATACGGGTCGAGGAAGTGTTCGTCGCCGCTGAGCAGGAAACCGCGCATGCCGGTTTCCAGATCAACGGTGAGCTTCACCGCTTCGTTGGCGTTATTGATCACCCGGTCGGTGTGTTCCACCCATTGGATCACCGACAGCAGATAAGTAATCAGAGACACAAAGAACACGGCGCTGAGCGCGCCAACGCCCAGCGGCAAGCCGATGTTGCGCGTCAGGAGTTTGCGAAACCGTGTTTCATCAATCGAAGACGGAGTGGACATGGGGCGGCCTTGTCGAACTGTCGAAACCCGGGAGTTTGCCCCAAAACGGCCGCATGGATCCATGTTTCTGACTGCTTTGGCAGCAATTTCCTACATTTTGCTGCGCTTCTCGAGCAACCAACCGTTATCCTTGCGCCGCGGATTGCAGCTAATCTTTTTTCCATCGAATCGGGAACTTGTGGCCATGCGCCACTTACTCATGCAAGAGCCCGGCATTTTCGACCGGTCGCCGTCCTGATTTCCTTTCTTGAGAGCATCAATATGTCCACCCCAGCACCCACCATCCTTGTAGTAGAAGACGACAACATCGTGCGCATGCTCATCGTCGACGTGCTGGAGGAGCTGGCGTTCAATGTGCTGGAGGCGGACGACGGCGAGTCTGCGCTGAAGATTCTCGGGGATCAGAGCAACGATATCGACTTGATGATGACCGACTACGGCCTGCCGGGCATGAAAGGTAGTGAACTGGCCGGCAAAGCCCGTGAACTACGCCCCACCCTGCCCGTGTTGTTCGCCAGCGGTTACGCCGAAAACATCGACGTACCCGCTGACATGCACGTGATCGGCAAACCGTTCTCGATCGATCAGTTGCGTGACAAGGTCAAGGGCATTCTCTCTCAGAAGTAACCGTGAAGCGGGCTAAAGTCACCCTATGCTGAATTTAGCCCCTCCATATTCGGCTTCGAGCCTTGGCTCGTTGCCGTAGGTCTCGCCATCCGTTGGAATCAATGGATCCGCACCGCTACCGGCCTTTTTCGCAACATCCCGGCCGAATCCGTGACCGACGCCGTCCTGACTCGCCTGGATCGCCAGTCGCAGCGCCTGCGGATTGGGGATGAATTTACCCGCACTGTCGTATGCCCCGAGGATCAACCTTGGCGAGATATCGACGGCATAGTTGATTTCCAGCGGAGGCAGCATCTTGAGCCCGGTGTTCGGCCGAAATGCCAGCTCGGTGTTGGCGTACAAATGAAACCCCTCCAGTTGCCGGGCATCGATGAAATACGTGTGGCCGCCCTTGTCGCCGCCGTAGACAAAGGCTCCAGCACCATCCTTCTTGTAAAATGCCGACGTTGAAATGCCTGCCCCGTCCGGTGCCAACGCATCGTGCGCGCCGCCGTAGCCGCCCTTGAAACCGTTGACCTGATTGAGGTCAGTGATGGGCGTGCGCTGGCGGAACCCCTCCTTGAAGACAATCGACGGATCACGGGTGTCGCCGCGAAAGGTGAAGCCTTGATACACAAAGCCCTTCTGCGGCCCGGCGTGGTGCACGAGCTGGGTTTGATCGGCGATCATTTGCGCGACACTCGGCCCGCCCGCCAGCTCTTGCAGTTGACCGGCGACCACCGCGCCTTTGGCCCGATCCGGTATCTCCTTGCCAGTCGTACTCGCCAAATGATGCGACAGACTTGCGCCCGGTCGACGTAACAGTGAGGGTCTGTTCGCTTGGGTCAGGGTATTGAGAATGCGCTGGCTCAAGCGTTTTTTCGCGGCGGCCGACAACGCTTTGCCGATCAGCCGCTCACCGATCGGGCCCGCGAGCTCGGCCAGTACGCCTATCGCGGCAGTGATGCGCAAGCGGTCGGTTTCGGCCGGGTCGTCGGCAATTTCCGCACGGATCAGATCGGTCGCCGCCGCACCGAGGCCCACCAGCATCGATACCAGAACCTTCACCGAGGTCGAGGCCAGCACACCGCTGCCGCCCCAGGGCATCGAAGCCGCCAGCGCCAGACATTGCAGGACATGCCCTGCGGCCTCGAGCGCCAGGTCGGTTATGCGCTCCTCCGAGGTCGACACCAGGGTGTCGATATCCGCCAGTGCGCGCTCGACCTGCAGCTCATACAAGCTGCGCCCGATGTCGTTGCTTGTCCGGAACACCAGCTCCCGATAGTGCGGCCGAGTCGCGAACAGCGGCATTTCCATGCCGCGGTATTTGAAGTCCCTGACATGTGCCTGCTGCTGTGCCCGAAGCGGAACGCGCTTGAGCAACAACGTCTGCAGTTGCGCATTGTTTTCGAGAAACTTCCCGCGCGCGTCATGTCCGGACGGAAAGACAATGGCCTGCCGATCTTCACCCAGAAAGAACAGAATGCCGTTGGACAGGTTGTCGGGACCAATAAACACCGCGTTATCCACTAGCAGGTTCGGGTCACTGTGCAGCAGCAACGTGCGCGCTGGCAGAGTCCCTCTGAGAAACGCGAAAGCGATATGACGGTCGTCGAGCGCGCGCTTCTCGTCCTTGATGAATTCGACCACCAGTTTGATCAGTTCCGTTCTCTTTAAATAGTAGCCAAACACACGGGCGCCGGCGGGCAAGAGATGGTCCTTCACATACTGTTTGAAATCGTCCTGGTAGTTGGCCTCAGAAAAGGCCTCGATCAACGCCTTGGGATAAAACTCAGGCCAGAGGATCTCCTTGTAACCATGTTCCTTTAGCACCACCAAATGATGATCGGTGCAAATCTCGGCCAGGGTGAAGTTTTTCTGGCGCCATTTGGCCGGTGCTTTTTCGGGTTTCAGCGAATCGCTGCGATTGACCGGGTCATGTTCCAGATACTTGACTGCAATCGTCGCGTCATACGTGATCTGTGCCAGTTCCTTGGGTGCAGTGACCCACGCATGCGCCGTGTCTTCGATGCGGGTGCGGATGAAATAAGCCGGGTGAAAACTGGCAGGATCGGTCAGGGCGGCACAATGACTGGCAATCTTGTCGCCGAGTTCCTTGATATTCACCGAATCAATGAAGTCAGCCGGATCTTCTCCGTCAGGTACCTGCGTCAGCGCCTCTACGCGAGGTTCGTTCAAGTTGCTCTGCGTGCCCCAGGGATCGAGCAGCGCCAATAACCCGCAGTTCTCGCTTGCGGCTTGACCAAGATCAAAAACATCTGCATCCATTTTCATCAGTTAACTTTCCGGTATGAGGCCAGCAATCAATGCTGACTTGAATTTATCGAGCCACAGGCAACATACCGATATAAGAAAGAAATATTAAATGAAGTTCCGTTAGCAACTTTTACCAACATCCCGACAACATTCAAACTTTCAAAAACAGGCTCTTGCGGTCAGTTAACTCCGCCAACGCCTCAAGTCGAAAAACTTCCTGCCTGTAAAATCCGGCATCAGATGTGGTCTAATTGCGCCCCGTTTTTCTCCGCCTGTCTGTAAGGAACACCTGTCAATGACTGCATCGCCTGCCACCAAAGTTCTGGTCATCGGCTACGTCTGGCCCGAACCCCGCTCTTCGGCGGCCAGCGGGCATGTGATGCAGATCCTCGAAACCTTCCTGCAACAAGGCTGGGACATCACCTTCAGCAGCCCGGCGGGGCCCGGCGAACACAAGGCTGACCTGACTGGGCTGGGGATTCGGGAAGTACCGATCGAACTCAATAACAGCAGTTTTGACGCTTTCGTCAGTGAACTGGCCCCGGATATCGTCCTGTTCGACCAGTTCATGATGGAAGAGCAGTTCGGCTGGCGCGTCGAGAAACATTGCCCGAACGCCCTGCGAGTGCTGGAGACTTCCGACCTGCAAAGTCTGCGACATGCCCGTCACCAGCGGCTCAAGGAGCGCTTGAAGGACGACCCGGATAATCAGGATTTCAGCGCACTGTTTGCCCCGGCGCTGGGTGAAGAGTTCGACTTGATGGCCGACACCGACCTGGCCAAACGGGAAATCGCCGCGCTGTATCGCTGTGACCTCAACCTGATGATTTCCGAAGTGGAAATCCAGTTGCTGATCGAACAGTTCCAGGTGCCCCGGGACCTGTTGCACTGGTGCCCGTTGATGCTCGAACCACCGAGCGGCGCTTTCGTGCCCTTCGAGGATCGTGCGCACTTTCTGAGTATCGGCAATTTCCGTCACGCGCCGAACTGGGACGCCGTGCTGTGGATGAAGAACGCAGTCTGGCCGCTGATTCGCCAGCAATTGCCCGGTGCGCAGTTGCATATCTACGGTGCCTACACCCCGCCCAAGGCCACTGCACTGCACAACGCGGCGCAGGGTTTTCATGTGATGAACTGGGCCGAAGATGCGCTGCAAGTGATGTCGCAAGCCCGGGTTTGCCTGGCCCCCTTGCGGTTCGGTGCAGGGATCAAGGGCAAAATCGTCGATGCCATGCTCTGTGGCACGCCGAACGTCACCACCCCCATCGGCGCTGAGGGCATGAGCGGTGCGCTGCCGTGGCCCGGTGAGGTGGCGCTGTCGGCCCAGGCGCTGGCCGATGCGGCGGTCAGACTGCATGAAGACAAGTTACGCTGGACCGCCGCGCAACAGGCCGGCGTCACGTTGTTGCACGAGCGCTATCGGCACGCCATCCACGGTCCGGCATTGATTGAACGCCTGCAAGAATGCCGCGACAACTTGCCGGCCCTGCGCCGCGCTAACTTCACCGGCAGCATGTTGCGTCACCACTTGCACAAAAGCACCCAATACATGGCGCAATGGATCGAAGCAAAAAACCACAACAGTTAATTCTTCAGCATTAAACAAAAGTACTTCAACACTTTGAAAAGAGTGTTGACTTGTACTTTCTCCGAGCAAGCCAAAGAATGTTTTTCGAACTGAAGCAACTATCTTTCGGGTCGTAAACTCTCAACTTTGTCTGCAACGGAATGCACTATGAATAATTACCCGTATAAAAACTGGATGACGACTGCGTCCGCCATCGACGCCTTGACCCTCGGCGAAGTTCTCTGGCCTGGCGCACATAACGCCGGGCTGGATTACGACTTCTCGTATCCGGCCTATCTCCAACCCGCAAAAAACTGGTTCGTCTGCCAGGATGGCCCGTTCATTCAGCAACTGAGTGAAGGTGTGCGCGCCTTCGACTTGCGCCTGCATTCGGACGAACACTGGCTGGGCATCAAGAAGTTTCATACCTTTCACGGCCTGAAACTGTTCCGCGGGCGCTCCCTGAGTGAACTGATCAAGAGCCTGGAAGTGTTCCTCGATGAGCACCCGGGCGAATTCGTCGTCCTCGACATTCATGAACTCAAGGGGGTCGACAACAAGCCTTTTGATTATCAGGGTTTCCATCAAGTCATCATGAATCATCTGGCGCCGCGACTGATTCCCCGGAGCAACAGCCACTTGACGCTCGGGCAACTCAAACAAGCCGATTCACGGCAACGAGTGGTGTTGGCCAGTGAATGGCATCCCGACTTCAATTCGCCGCTGTACTGGCCGAATATTCGTCATGAATGGAGCGGCAGTGACATCACCTCTCCCGAGCAACTCAAGCAACACATCACGAAAACCCTGGCCAACCCGCCGCGATCCGGCACCTTGTGGTCATTGTCCGCCACCAGTTACGGCGAACTGGCCGGCGTCAAACGAATTACCAACGAACTCAATCAATGGTTTGGCCCGGACTCGGGATGGGCGCCCAAGTGCAGCATCATCAATGCCGACTTCATCGGTGGCACGCCACTGATCGAGTATTGCCAGCAGATCAACCACGCCAAAGGTCTCAGGAAGGCCCGGGGCTGAGACGCTGGCACTGGCCGGAGCGTGCGTGCATGATGGACGTCAACATGACAACAGAATGCATCGGACATGACCCGGGCCACCCGAATCACTGATCCCTCCTACGAGTTGATGGACGACCATAACGGCCTGTCCATCATTTACCGCCAGCACGGTTTTCCCTGTCCGCTGGTGCGCTGGCATTTCCACAAGGAATACGAACTGCACCTGATCGTCGCCAGCTCCGGCAAAGTGTTCATTGGCGACTACATCGGCAACTTCTACCCGCAAACACTGTTCCTCACCGGGCCCAATCTGCCGCACAACTGGATCAGCCAGGTGGCCGAAGACGAGGTGGTGGAAAAGCGCGACATGCTGGTGAACTTCACCGACGAGTTGTTCGAAGGCGGGCATCTGGTGTTTGCCGAACTCAAAACCCTGACCCCCCTGCTGGAACGCGCGCAGTACGGTATCGAGTTTCGAGACAAGGACACGATCCGCCAGGCCATGACCCTGATGCAGCAGATTGCCGATACACGCGGCATTACCCGTCTCGGGTACTTTTTCATCCTGATGGAGCTGCTGGCAGCCACTGACGACTATCAATTGCTGTCCGGTGCCACCAACACACAACTGGCCGACGAGCACAATATCGACCGCACCAACCGCGCGGTGGATTACATCTTCAGCCACTACGCCCGCGAGCTGACCCTGGAAGAAGTCGCCGAGCATCTGGGGATGAAACCGACCTATTTCAGTCGTGTGTTCAAGCAGGCCACCGGGCGCAACTTCATCGAATTCGTCAATCGCCTGCGCATCAGCAAGTCTTGCGAGCTGCTGGCCGATGGCGACAAACCGGTGACCGACGTGTGCTTCGAGTCGGGGTTCAACAACATTTCCAACTTCAATCGACGCTTCCAGCAACTCAAGGGCATGACGCCGTCACACTATCGACGCCTCGCCGTGCAGCGCCTGACTGAACAAAACCTCGGCTGATACCACCGCCCCCTGCAGGAGTGCGCCTGCTCGCGAAAGCGCTGTATCAGTCAACTGATTGGCAAACTGACACAGCGCTTTCGCGAGCTAGCCCGCTCCCACAAAAAGCATCCGACGCGATGAAACCTGTACTGATTCAATAGCCCCTCCCCGCTGAAAACCCCTTCCCTGCATTTACTCCAGTAAACCCCAGTGCAAAAAAGTATTGATTCGAGTGCGACGGATGATTTGTCAGCCCGTCGATTGAGGGCTGTAATCAATGCACATTCTTCCTGCACAGGAAGACACAAAAACAATAACTGTCCTTCTGCCTCCCAACGGACGCAGAAAAGGAGTGCACGATGCAACCCACTGCAAAAGCTCTGCTTGCCCTCACCTGCATGACCCTCAGCAGCGTCAGCCTTGGCGCCCAGACCCTGACCATCGCCACCGTCAACAACAGCGACATGATTCGCATGCAAAAGCTCTCGAAAACCTTCGAGGCCGAGCATCCGGAGATCAAGCTCAATTGGGTGGTGCTGGAAGAAAACGTCCTGCGTCAGCGCCTGACTACCGACATCGCCACTCAGGGTGGCCAGTTCGATGTGTTGACCATCGGCATGTACGAAGCGGCACTCTGGGGCGCCAAGGGCTGGCTCGAACCGATGAAGGATCTGCCGGCCACTTATGCCCTCGACGACGTGTTCCCGTCGGTGCGTGAAGGCCTGTCGGTCAAGGGTTCGCTATACGCACTGCCGTTCTACGCCGAAAGCTCGATCACCTATTACCGCACCGACCTGTTCAAGGATGCCGGGCTGAGCATGCCCGAGCGCCCGACCTGGGAACAGATCGCCGGCTTCGCCGAAAAACTCACCAACAAGGATAAAGAGCAGTACGGCATCTGCCTGCGCGGCAAGGCCGGCTGGGGCGAGAACATGGCGCTGATCACCACTGTCGCCAATGCTTATGGCGCGCGCTGGTTCGATGAAAAATGGCAGCCGGAATTCACCGGCCCGGAGTGGAAAAACGCGCTGAACTTCTACGTCGACACCATGAAGAAATCCGGCCCGCCGGGCGCCTCCAGTAACGGGTTCAACGAGAACCTGGCGCTGTTCAACAGCGGCAAGTGCGCAATCTGGGTGGACGCTTCCGTCGCTGGCTCGTTCGTCACCGACAAGACCCAGAGCAAGGTCGCCGATCACGTCGGCTTCACTTTCGCGCCGCATCAGGTTACCGATAAGGGTTCGGCATGGCTGTATTCGTGGGCGCTGGCAATTCCGACCAGCTCCAAAGCCAAGGACGCCGCCAAGGCGTTCAGTGCCTGGGCCACTTCCAAGGAGTACGGTGAACTGGTGGCCAAGACCGATGGCATCGCCAACGTGCCACCGGGCACCCGCGCATCGACTTACAGCGACGCTTACATGAGCGCCGCACCGTTCGCCAAGGTCACGCTGGAGTCGCTGAAAGCGGCGGATCCGAGCAAACCGACGTTGAAACCGGTGCCCTACATCGGCATTCAACTGGTGACCATTCCTGAGTTCCAGGGTGTGGGCACCCAAGTCGGCAAGCTGTTCTCGGCGGCGCTGATCGGCCAGACCACAGTGGATCAAGCCCTGGCCGCCGCGCAGCAAACTACCGAACGCGAGATGAAGCGCGCCGGTTATCCCAAGTAACCGCTGAACGACTTGCTCCTGCCTCCTGTGGGAGCGGGCTTGCTCGCGAAAGCGGTGGGTCAGTGTCATGTGTATTGACTGACACGACGACTTCGCGAGCAAGCCCGCTCCCACAGGGGATCTCCATAGGTCTGTATGACTCGGTTGTGATCACCATGAATACTTCAACTGCCAAAGCCCACCTCGACCTGTCGCAACCCCAGCGCAAAGTCCGCGTACGCAATCCCGGCTGGTTTCTGGTCAGCCCGTCGGTGGCCCTGTTGCTGCTGTGGATGGTCGTGCCGCTGGGCATGACCATTTACTTCTCGATGATTCGCTACAACCTGCTCGATCCGGGGGTGAACGAATTCGTCGGGCTGGAGAACTTCACCTATTTCCTGACCGACTCCGGTTTCCTGCCCGGCGCCACCAATACCCTGTTGCTGGTGGGCAGCGTGCTGTTGATCAGCGTGGTGTTCGGGGTGTTGATCAGCGCCTTGCTTGAGGCCAGCGAATTTCTCGGACGCGGCATCGTGCGGGTGATGCTGATTTCGCCGTTCTTCATCATGCCCACCGTCGGTGCGCTGATCTGGAAGAACCTGATTTTCCATCCGGTGTCGGGAATCCTCGCCTACGTCTGGCGGCTGTTCGGCGCCGAGCCGGTGGACTGGCTGGCGCACTACCCGCTGCTGTCGATCATCATCATTGTTTCGTGGCAATGGCTGCCGTTCGCGATCCTGATCCTGATGACCGCCATGCAGTCCCTCGACCAGGAACAGAAAGAAGCTGCACGCCTGGATGGCGCCGGTCCGGTGGCGATCTTCTGGCACCTGACCCTGCCACACCTGGCGCGGCCGATTGCGGTGGTGGTGATGATCGAAACGATCTTCCTGCTGTCGGTGTTCGCCGAGATTTTCACCACCACCAACGGCGGCCCCGGCTACGCCTCGACCAACCTCGCCTACCTGATCTACAACCAGGCGCTGGTGCAGTTCGACGTCGGCATGGCCTCGGCGGGCGGCTTGATTGCCGTGGTCATCGCCAACATCGCGGCGATCATTCTGGTGCGGATGATCGGCAAAAACCTGACTGACAAAGCCTGAGGCCTGCCATGACTCTTCAACAATCCCGCCGGCTGCAAAGCCTGCTGCTCGGCACCCTGGCCTGGGCCATCGCGATCGTGATTTTCTTCCCGATCTTCTGGATGGTGATGACCAGTTTCAAAACCGAAATCGACGCCTTCGCCACGCCACCGCAGTTCATCTTCACGCCAACGCTGGAGAACTATCTGCACATCAACGAGCGCAGCGATTACTTCAGTTTCGCCTGGAACTCGGTGGTGATTTCCTTCAGTGCCACGGCGCTGTGCCTGCTGATCGCGGTGCCCGCCGCCTACTCGATGGCGTTCTACGAAACCCAGCGCACCAAGGGCACGCTGCTGTGGATGCTCTCGACCAAGATGCTGCCGCCGGTAGGCGTGCTGATGCCGATCTACCTGCTGGCCAAGAGTTTTGGCCTGCTCGATACACGCATCGCACTGATCGTGATCTACACCCTGATCAACCTGCCGATCGTGGTCTGGATGATTTACACCTACTTCAAGGACATCCCCAAGGACATCCTCGAGGCCGCGCGTCTGGACGGCGCCACCCTGTGGCAGGAAATGGTCCGCGTGCTGCTGCCGATTGCCAAGGGAGGGCTGGCTTCGACCGTGCTGCTGTCGCTGATCCTGTGCTGGAACGAGGCCTTCTGGTCGCTGAACCTGACCTCGTCGAAAGCCGCGCCACTGACCGCGCTGATCGCCTCGTATTCAAGCCCTGAAGGCTTGTTCTGGGCCAAGTTGTCGGCGGTCTCGACCCTGGCTTGTGCGCCGATCCTGATCTTCGGCTGGATCAGCCAGAAACAACTGGTGCGCGGCTTGTCGTTCGGCGCCGTGAAATGAAGTTCTCCAACCGTACCCAATCCCCTGTGGGAGCGAGCTTGCTCGCGAAAGCGGAGTGTCATCCAACAATGATAGTGCCTGACACGGCCCCTTCGCGAGCAAGCCCGCTCCCACCAAAAACCTGCCCGGCGCAATTGAATTAACTTAAGCGGAGGCCCATCACCATGGCCAACCTGAAAATCAAGAATCTGCAAAAAGGCTTCGAAGGTTTCTCCATCATCAAGGGCATCGACCTTGAGGTGAACGACAAGGAATTCGTGGTCTTCGTCGGCCCGTCCGGCTGCGGCAAATCGACCCTGCTGCGGCTGATCGCCGGGCTGGAAGAAGTCAGTGGTGGCACCATCGAACTCGATGGCCGCGACATCACCGAAGTCAGTCCGGCCAAACGCGATCTGGCGATGGTGTTCCAGACCTACGCGCTGTACCCGCACATGACCGTGAAGAAAAACATGTCGTTCGCCCTCGACCTGGCCGGCGTACCGAAAGCCGAAGTCGAGAAAAAGGTCGGCGAAGCGGCGCGCATTCTCGAACTCGGGCCGATGCTGGAGCGCAAGCCGAAACAACTGTCTGGCGGCCAGCGGCAACGGGTCGCCATCGGCCGGGCCATCGTGCGCAACCCGAAGATCTTCCTGTTCGACGAACCGCTGTCCAACCTCGACGCGGCGCTGCGCGTGCAGATGCGTCTGGAACTGCTGCGTCTGCACAAAGACCTGCAAGCCACGATGATCTACGTGACCCACGATCAGGTCGAAGCGATGACCATGGCCGACAAGGTCGTGGTGCTCAATGGCGGCAAGATCGAACAGGTCGGCTCACCGCTGGACCTCTATCACAACCCGGCCAACCTGTTCGTCGCCGGTTTTCTCGGCACGCCGAAAATGGGTTTCCTCAAGGGCAAAATCGCCCGTGTCGACAGCCAGACCTGCGAAGTCTCGCTGGATGCCGGCACGCGCATCACTCTGCCGTTCAACGCCGCCAACCTGAGCATCGGCAGCGCCGTGACCCTGGGCATTCGCCCGGAACATCTGGAACTGGCGCAACCGGGCGACTGCACCCTGCAGGTCACCGCCGACGTCAGTGAACGTCTGGGCAGCGACACCTTCTGCCACGTCACCACCAGCGCCGGCGAAGCCCTGACCATGCGCGTGCGCGGTGACCTGGCGAGCCGCTATGGCGAGCAACTGAACCTGTACCTGGACGCCAGCCATTGCCACCTGTTCGACGCCAATGGCGTGGCGCTGACCCGCCCGCTGCGTGCGGCGGCCTGAATTTCGAGACTTGCCCGATGAAACTGAATAAACAAAACCTGCATCGCCTCGCCCCCGAGGTGCAACTGCCGGCCTACAGCCTCAGCGACACCCGCCAGGGCATCGCACACATTGGCGTCGGCGGCTTTCACCGCGCGCATCAGGCGTACTACACCGATGCACTGATGAACACCGGTCAGGCACTGGACTGGGCGATCTGCGGCGTCGGCCTGCGCGCTGAAGACCGCCGCGCCCGTGACGACCTGAAGGAACAGGACTACCTGTTCACCCTGTTCGAACTCGGTGACAGCGACGACACCGAGGTGCGGGTGATCGGCGCGATCCGCGACATGCTCCTGGCCGAGGACGGCGCGCAGGCGCTGATCGACAAACTCGCCGATCCGCAGATCCGCATCGTCTCGCTGACCATCACCGAGGGCGGCTACTGCATCGACGACAGCAACGGCGAGTTCATGGCGCACCTGCCACAGATTCAGCACGATCTGACAAATCCGCAAACGCCGAAAACCGTGTTCGGTTTCCTCTGCGCCGCGCTGGAAAAACGTCGTGGCGCGGGCACGCCGGCGTTCACCCTCATGTCCTGCGATAACCTGCCGCACAACGGCGCGGTCACCCGCAAAGCCCTGCTCGCCTTCGCCACCCTGCGTGACCAGGGGCTGCGCGACTGGATCGAGCAGAACGTCAGTTTTCCCAACGCCATGGTTGATCGCATCACGCCGATGACCAGCACCGCGCATCGCCTGCAACTGGCCGACAAACACGCGGTGGACGATGCCTGGCCGGTGGTCTGCGAGCCGTTTGTGCAATGGGTGCTGGAAGACAAATTCGTCAACGGGCGCCCGGCCTGGGAACAGGTCGGCGTGCAGTTCACCGATGACGTTTCGCCCTACGAAGAAATGAAGATCAAACTGCTCAACGGCAGCCACTTGGCGCTGACGTATCTGGGTTTTCTGAAGGGCTACCGCTTCGTTCACGAAACCATGAACGACCCACTGTTCGTGCGCTACATGCGTGCGTACATGGACCTCGATGTCACCCCACAACTGGCGCCGGTACCGGGCATCGATCTGACCGACTACAAAAATACGCTGGTCGCGCGCTTCTCTAATCAAGCGATTGCCGATCAGTTGGAGCGGGTGTGTTCAGACGGCTCGTCGAAGTTTCCCAAGTTCACCATTCCGACGATCAACCGCTTGATTGCCGATGGTCAGGAAACCAGGCGTGCAGCGCTGGTGGTAGCGGCTTGGGCGCTGTATCTGAAGGGCGTCGATGAGAACGGCGATACCTATGCGATTCCTGATCCGCGGGCGGAATTTTGTCAGGGGCTGGTGGCGGATGATGCGCTGATTACCCAGCGGTTGCTGGCGGTCGAGGAGATCTTCGGCACGACGATTCCGCGGTCGGCGGCGTTTGTTGCGGCGTTTGAGTGGTGCTGCAACAGCTTGCGTGAGGTGGGTGTTTCGCGGACTTTGGAGCGGGTTTTGGCCTGAATTCAGCGGTGAAACCACCGACGCCTTCGCGAGCAAGCCCGCTCCCACAGGGGAACGCGTTTCAAAATGTGGGAGCGGGCTTGCTCGCGAATGGCGGCCTCACCCTGGCAAACCTGACACCTGAGGACCTCACTGTGACCACCCGACAACTCTTCCTCGGCATCGACTGCGGCACCCAGGGCACCAAGGCGATCATCCTTGATGCCGCCAGCGGTCAGGTGCTCGGCGAAGGCGCCGCTACCCACACGATGATCAGCGGCGCCAACGGCCGGCGCGAGCAGGACACTCAACAGTGGCTGGACGCCTTCGCCCTCGCCACCCGCCGCGCCTTGCTGGCCGCCAATATCGACGGTCAGGCGATTCTCGGCATCGGCGTCTCCGGTCAGCAACACGGCCTGGTACTGCTCGACGATCAGGGCCAGGTGCTGCGCCCGGCCAAGCTGTGGTGCGACACCGAAACCACTGATGAAAATGACCGTTTGCTCAAACACCTCGGCGGCGAAAAAGGCTCACTGGAACGCCTCGGTGTGGTCATCGCGCCGGGCTACACCGTGTCGAAACTGCTCTGGACCAAAGAACAACACCCGGAGGTGTTCTCGCGTATCGCGCGCATTCTGCTGCCCCACGATTATCTGAATTACTGGCTCACCGGCCGCGCGTGCAGCGAATACGGCGACGCCTCCGGCACCGGCTATTTCAATGTGCGCAGCCGCCAGTGGGACTTGCAACTGCTGCGCGACATCGACGCCACGGGTCGCCTGCAAGCGGCGCTGCCGGAGCTGATCGACGCGCATCAGGCGGTCGGTACGCTGCTGCCTTCGATTGCTGAACAGCTCGGCCTCAACCCGAATGCACAGGTCTCCAGCGGCGGTGGCGACAACATGATGGGCGCCATCGGCACCGGCAACATTCAGCCGGGTGCGATCACCATGAGCCTCGGCTCCTCCGGCACGGTGTACGCCTATGCCGCAGCGCCGAAGGTCAGCGCGGATGCCTCGGTCGCCACGTTCTGTTCATCCAGCGGTGGCTGGCTGCCGCTGATCTGCACCATGAACCTGACCAACGCCACCGGCGCAATCCGCGAACTGTTCAACCTCGACCTGGAGCAGTTCAATCAACTCGTGGCCCAGGCGCCGATCGGTGCCGAAGGCGTGAGCATGCTGCCGTTCCTCAACGGCGAACGCGTCCCCGCCCTGCCCCATGCCACCGGCAGCCTGCACGGCTTGACCCTGAACAACCTGACCCAGGCCAACCTGTGTCGCGCCGTGGTCGAGGGCACCACCTTCGGTTTGCGTTATGGACTGGATCTGTTACGCCACAATGGTTTACAAAGCCGCAGCATTTGCCTGATCGGCGGCGGTTCGAAAAGTGCGGTGTGGCGGCAGATCGTCGCCGACATCATGAACACCCCGGTGATCTGCACCGAACACAGCGAAGCTGCAGCCCTTGGCGCGGCGATTCAGGCGGCGTGGTGCAAATCATGGTCGAACGGCCACGAGGACACTTTGGCCGATCTGTGCCAGCGCTGCGTAAAGCTCGATCTGCACAGTGAAACCCTGCCGATTGCCGCCAATGTCGCGGCGTTCCAGCAGGCCTATGAACGCTATCAACAGCATGTCGCAACCCTATAAAGAGCAAACAATTATGTATTTGGTGTGTGGCGAAGCTCTGTTCGACTTCTTCAGCGAAGACGATGCCAGCGGTCTGGCCTCGAAGGTGAATTTCAAGGCGATTGCCGGCGGCTCGCCGTTCAACGTCGCGGTCGGCTTGCGCCGTTTGGGCGTGGATTCGGCGCTGTTTGCCGGGCTGTCTACCGACTATCTCGGCCGGCGTTTGCAGCAGGTGCTGCAGGATGAAGGCGTGCGTGCGGACTACCTGATCGACTTCGCCGCGCCAACCACGCTGGCGATGGTTGCGGTCGGCGCCAACGGTTCGCCGCATTACAGCTTTCGCGGCGAGGGCTGCGCCGATCGCCAGTTGAGCCTCGCCCATCTGCCGCAGTTGAGCACCGAAGTACGCGGCCTGCACATCGGCTCGTTCTCGCTGGTGGTGCAGCCGATCGCCGACACCTTGCTGACGCTGGTGCAGCGTGAAAGCGGCAAGCGGTTGATCACCCTCGACCCCAACGTACGTCTCAACCCGGAACCGAACATCGACCTGTGGCGCGAGCGCGTGGCGACCCTGGTGCAACTGGCCGACATGATCAAGGTCAGCGACGAAGATCTGAGCCTGCTGTATCCCGAACAGGATCCGCAGCGCGTCATCGAAGGCTGGCTGCAGCATCGCTGCCAATTGGTGTTCCTGACCCGTGGCGGCGAAGGCGCAACGGTATTCAGTCGCGCTCACGGCTCATGGTCGGTACCAGCGGTTTCAGTGAAAATCGCCGATACCGTCGGCGCCGGCGATACCTTTCAAGCGGCGCTGATCACCTGGTTGACCGAGCAAGGACTGGACTCGGTCGAAGGGGTTCAAGCACTCAGCCGCGAGCAGATCGACACGATGCTCAGGTTTGCCGTACAGGCGGCCGCCCTGACCTGCAGCAAAACGGGTCCGGATTTACCCTATCGTCACCAGTTGACCTGAGCGCGTAGACTGTCGCCCTTTTTGCGCGCATGGGGATGACGGTTTGATTTCGGGGCGGACGGCGGGACTTTTGATACTGGCAGGATTACTCAGCGGCTGCGGCACCTCGACGCCGCGTTCTCCGGAAGACATCTGCGCAATCTTCCGCGAAAAAAGCGACTGGTACGACGCCGCGCAAGTCACGCAAAAGCGCTGGGGCGTGCCGATCCAGGTGCCCTTCGCGATCATGTATCAGGAGTCCGGCTATCGCTACGACGCCAAGACGCCGCGCAAATACCTGCTGTGGGTGATCCCGTGGGGCCGGGTCACCACCGCGTCGGGCTACGCCCAGGCCAAGGATGAAGTCTGGTCCGACTACCAGAAAAGCACCGGCCGACACGGCGCCGACCGCGAAGACTTCGACGACGCCATCGACTTCGTCGGCTGGTACATGGACAAGACCACTTCGATCAACGGCGTGTACAAGTACGACGCCTATAACCAGTACCTGAACTACCACGAAGGCTGGGGCGGTTTCCGCAACAAGACCTACGCCAGCAAGGCCTGGCTGATGCCGACTGCACGCAAGGTGCAGGCGCGCTCCGACGTGTATGCGCGGCAGTATGCCGGGTGCAAGGACGATCTGAATCGCGGCTTCTGGAGCCGGTTCTGGCATTGGTTGTAGTGGTGCCTGCAAAGACGCCTTCGCGAGCAAGCCCGCTCCCACATTGGATCAGCCGTGAACACAGATTTTGTGCTCCGCGCTGATCCCCTGTGGGAGCGGGCTTGCTCGCGAAAGCGGTCAACCAGCCACTGCAGCTCTAACCGTTACAACACCGAAAAGTTGTAACTCACAATCAGCCGGGTCTCATCCACATCCCGCGCAAACTTTTCATAGTTGGTGCGGTACGTCGCATTGCGCAGACGCAGGCTCACATCCTTGAACGTGCCCGTCTGGATCACGTACTTCAGCTCGCTGTCGCGCTCCCACTCTTTGCCTTCCTGATCGCTGCCCGGGACCTTGATGTGGTCACCGTTCACATAGCGGGTCAGGAAGCTCAGGCCGTTGATGCCGATAGCCTTGAAGTCATAGTCATAACGCAGCTGCCAGGAACGCTCCTGCGCCGCGGCGAAGTCGTTGACCTGCACGTAGTTGACCAGATACGGGTTGCTGCCATCGAGGTACGGCATCGAGTTGTCGCCGTTCATGCGCTGCCAGCCGGCACTGAAGGTGTGGCCGCTGATGCCATAGGAAAGCATGCCGCTCAAGGCGCGGTTGTCGATCGAACCGACACGCTCAGCACCGCTGTCGGCACTCTTGATCACGCGCAGATCGGCCTTCAGCACGCCGTCGCCCAACGGCTGATTGCCGAGCAAACCAATGAAGTGCTGACGGTAGATGTCTTCCAGTTCGGCGTAGTGATACTGCGCGGTCAGGCGATCGTTGATCTTGTAGTCGAAGCCGTACATGTCGAAATGGTCGGCGGTGGTGTTGCAGGCGTAGCGCTTGTTCTTGCAGTGCACGCGGATGTCTTGCGAGTCGGTGGAATCACGTGCGGTGTACTTGTCCAGACGCGCGGCCATGACGGTCAGATCCTTGACCTCTTTGGAGGTCAGCATGGCGCCGTTGAACAGGGTCGGCAGCAAGCGACCGTCGTTGTACTTGAGCAGCGGCAGATCCGGCAACAGCGCGCCGTACTTCAACACCGTGTCCGAGACCTTGACCTTGGCGGTCAGGCCCATTTTCGCGTACTGGCCCTTGGCGCCGCGCGGGTTGTCGCCGCTGGACGGCAGCAAGCCGCTGTTGCTGCGATCAGGGCTGGAATCGAGCTGGAAGCCGAGCATGCCCAGCGCATCGATACCGAAGCCCACCGTGCCCTCGGTGTAACCCGATTGCAGATTGAGAATAAAGCCCTGAGCCGACTCTTCACGCTTGGAAGCGCCCTGCTCGTTGGAGGTGTGCCCATCACGGAAATCGCGGTTGAAATACACCGTGCGCGATTCGATTTTCGCCGTGGTGTCTTCGAGAAAACCGCTGGCCTGAGCCTGCGCGGCAAAACCTGCGCACAGCACAACGGCGCCGAAGCCAAACGAGTGGCGCGGGGTGATGAGGGGAAATGGGGGACGCATGAAAAACTCCAACAGTACAGCGTTTGCGCCGGGGCGCAGTTAGCCAGAAAAATAGCTCCCGTCCCGGGTCAAAAACAGCCGGGAAGAAGTGGACACGCAGGGGTGAGGCGCAATGATGGCAGATGGCTTTTACGGGCTGAAGGCGACTTTAGTCTGAAACTGACTGGCTATTCTTCAGCCTGCGATTGGCTAAAACCACGTGCTGACCAATGGCTCACGACTGCGAAGCCCCCGGCTTCATTGGGCCAAAAAGCCGATCTAAGGGTTTTCCCTATACGTCGCAGACCCCATCCCTACGGCATTTGCGCCTTGAACGGGGCGGTTTAATCCTCCATCATCCGTCACCTGCTTATTCAATGGACGGAATTCAAGGCATGCTGGACGCCAACGCTACCCACATTACCCTTACGCTCGAAGGCGCCTCCGCCGACCTGCAAGTGCTCAGCTTCACCGGTCGCGAAGCCCTCAACGAGCCTTTCCGTTTCGACCTCGAACTGGTCAGCGCCCGCCCCGACCTCAAACTCGAAGAGCTGCTCCACAAGCCCGGCGTCCTGACCTTCGGCGCCACCGGCGAAGGCAAGATCCACGGCCTGGTGTACCGCATCGAGCAAGGCGATTCCGGCAAGACGCTGACCCGTTACAGCATCAGCCTGGTGCCGCAACTGGCCTATCTGCGGCACAACCATGACCAGCAGATTTTCCAGAACCTCACGGTGCCGAAGATCATCGCCCAAGTGCTGGAAGATCGCGGCATTCTGGCCGACGCCTACAGCTTCCAGCTCAACGCCGAGTACCCGCAACGCGATTACTGCGTGCAGTACGACGAGTCCGACCTGCATTTCATCCAGCGCCTGTGCGAAGAGGAAGGCATCCACTTTCACTTCCAGCACAGCAGCAGCGGGCACAAACTGGTGTTCGGCGACGATCAGACAGTGTTCCGCAAACTCAAGGCCGTGAGCTACCAGCAAGACTCCGGCATGAGCGCCGACAAACCGGTGATCAAACGCTTCAACCTGCGCCTGGAAACCCGCACCACGCGCGTCAGCCGCCGCGACTACGACTTCGAAAAACCGAAGATCCTGCCCGAAGGCGCGGTCAAATCCGAGTTCGCCCCGGATCTTGAGGACTACGATTACCCCGGCCGCTTCACCACCCGCGAGCGCGGCAAATTCCTCTCGACCCGCGCCCTTGAACGCCATCGCAGCGACTACAAACTCGCCGAAGGCAAAGGTGACGAACCGACCCTGACCAGCGGCCACTTCCTGACCCTGGCCGAACACCCGCGCGCTGAATGGAACGACTTGTGGCTGCTGCTGGAAGTCTTCCACGAAGGCAAACAACCGCAAGTGCTCGGTGAAAACGTCACCAGCGACGTCACCGACAACAAAAGCGATTTCCACCAGGGCTACCGCAACAGCTTCCTCGCCACCCCGTGGGACGCGCACTACCGCCCTGCTCTCGAACACCCGAAACCAAAAGTCCTCGGCAGCCAGACCGCGGTCGTCACCGGCCCGGCCGGCGAAGAGATCCACTGCGACCAGTACGGCCGCATCAAAGTCCAGTTCCACTGGGACCGCGACGGCCAGTCCGACGACAAAACCACCTGCTGGCTACGCGTCGCCAGCGGCTGGGCCGGCGCAGCCTACGGCGGCATTGCCATCCCGCGCATCGGCATGGAAGTCCTCGTCACCTTCCTCGAAGGCGACCCCGACCAGCCACTCGTCACCGGCTGCCTGTACCACAAGGAAAACGTCGTCCCCTACGACCTGCCGGCAAACAAGACCCGCAGCACCTTCAAAACCCTCAGCTCCCCGGGCGGCAAAGGCTACAACGAGTTTCGGATTGAAGACAAAAAGGGCGCGGAGCAGATCTACATCCATGCTCAGCGGGATTGGGATGAAAACATCGAGCACGACCAGAAGATCCGCGTGGGGAATGAGCGGCATGACACGGTTGAGGCCAACACCTACAGCGAATTCAAAGTCGAAGAGCACCGCATCACTCATTTGAATCGTGTCAGTGAGATGCGCGCAGATGATCACCTGACCGTCGCAGTCACCCAGCACCTCAAGGTAGGCACAGCGCAATTCGTCGAAGCCGGCAGCGAAATCCATTACTACGCTGGCCAGAAAGTCGTCGTCGAAGGCGCAATGGAACTGACCGCCAAAGCGGGCGGCAGCTTCGTCAAGGTCGACGCCGGTGGCGTGACCATCAGCGGCGCCGAGGTGAAGGTCAATACCGGCGGTGCACCGGGTGTAGGTACGCCGGCCGCGCCGTTGCTGCCGGGGCCGATGAAGGTGGCGGATGCGGATAAGGCGGGCAAAGCACCGCTCCCCGCTCGTCTCAATGAATCAGGCATCACACCGTTGTGCGGCAAACAGAGTAACGGCGCTTGCAGCCGTAAGGATTGCACATGCATGTAAAAGCGCTGAGCGCTCTGCTGGCAGAGCCTCGCTACAACTTCTCGGATCTGCCCGCTGCCAGCGAATCGCTGTGCTTCATCATCGATCAGGGCCTGCAGCCGCAAGCCTTGAGTCGGCTCTACCGAGTAGGTGAACCCGTTGTTTCCCAAGGGCTGTTCTTCGGTACCGACTTCGCAGAGATCCCTGAGGGCCCATTGTGGTTGATCGCCCCCAGAGGCAGCAAACTGGCTGCAGAAGCGACAAAACTTTGTGAGGAACAGTTTTCGGGAATTGCGATCTCAACACCTGACCCGGAAAAAGCCTTGGCTCACGCGCGCTGGCTCCTCAGAGTCAACGACGGTTCTGGAGGACAGAGTTTGTTGAGCTTCCACAAACCGAGCCTGTGGGCAGCATTGGCCTACACCGCCGATAAAACCTTTGATCAGTTACTGGGTTGCTGGAGCGCCGTTTACTCCCCGGCGCCAAAGAACTTCGGCGAGCAGCGTGGTCCATGGCTAGCCTGGATAGCCAACAAAGAATCAACATGGCCAGGTGACAAAGCACCATTCAACCTTCCGGAGGCAGCCGCGCAAGTTCAAGCTCGCCTCGGCTGGGTGTATTGGATAGACGAGGAATACACCGCTTTTGAAGAGCCAAGTGATGATCGTCTGAACGATATCGCCGATAACCTCGACCTGCTGCTCAAGAGCAACATCTATGAAGGTGATCACCTGCTCAAGCTTGGACATGCCGTGAACGGCCCACTGTTTGAAACACAGCCGGAGATCATGGCGATCCTGCAATCAAAGGACGAGTCGTTTATCAAAGTAGATCGGCTCCTGGAATCAGCCGCCGTCGCCCAACGTTAACGGCGACGCGACAACAGAACGGAATCACCATGGAAATCACGAATCACGCCGTCATGCCCGGCGAAACCCTGAGCCAGATTGCCTCGCGCTACAACAGCACCGTGGCGCAACTTCGCCAACTCAACCCCTTCATCACCAATCCGAACAACGTCAAAGTCGGATGGAACCTGAGCGTCCCTAAAAGCGCGCAATCCGCCTCAGCTTCACCCGCTGCTTCGACACCCGCTGCGCCTAAAGCGCCTGCCGAGACGGCTCCGAATGCTGCAACGCAGTGCTCTGCGAAAGACTTGGTTGAGCTGGATCCGGTCAAGGACTCTCCCGATGGCTCCTCGAAGACCTTCAAGCCTCACGCCCCACCCTGCTCCAAGACTTTTGCGAGCGCCATTTATGCGACAGAGGAACAAGAGTTCTGGCTACTCCCTGAGCGGGCAAAGTCCGCCATCAAAGAGTCGATGTTCGCGCTGGATAAAATGATTGCCCCCAGCAAACCACGTGATGCACGCCTGAACGGGCTGCAAGAATCGGGTTTGCTGGAATACTTCCTTGAGCCCAAGTTGAGCAACTTCCTCACGGGTGCGAAGCGTACACGTATGGAAGAATTTGAGGCGATGGGGGATGAGATCGAAATCGATCCCGCCACCGCCAAAAAGAGGCAAAACGAAGCCAACGGAAAAAAACCGGCAACGGCTCCTGCGCAGACCCCGTTAGAGGACACCCCGCAATCGCGTCTGGACCGTCTAACCGCAGATCTGGCTACTCAGCAAGACGTCCACAACGCCTATGCCGATTTTTACAAGCGGAGGGCTGAGTGGCATGCGCTGAAAAAAGAAGCGGTAGCGGCTGCGAAGCTGGAAGGCTACACCTACGAAAGCGGCTCTCTCTACTCCAAAGAAGCGATCGAAGCGCGCGCACGCGTGCAAGCTTATCTGGAGGCCCGCAAAAAACTCCTCGGCAACAAAGACTTCAAGCAGGTTCCGCTGGAAGACGTTGCCAAAGCCTTGGCGGAAAAGAAGAAAAGTTACGAAAACATCTGCAGCGGCATGAATGACTGCACCGCCGATCTCGTCGGCTATGTTTATACGCTCATCAAAAACGCCGATGCGCTTGATTACCATGCCTACACTGAATCCATTATCAAAGCGTCTGAGTACGGCATCGCACTTCCAGAATTCGCTTTGATCAGTGACGGCCTGCCATCCGGTATCGAGAAGTTCAAACTCTACCTGGATACCGAGAAAAAGCAGGCGGAAGTTACAGCTCAGCTTCAGGAGAAATACAAGCGCTGGATCGAGGCAACAGGCCAGAATGCCCAAGCGCCAGCAGGCCTGGTTGATGCGGAACGTACCGAATGGGATCGCCTGCAAAAAATAAAAGACGACCTTCAGGCCACAGCCCAAAGTAATGTCAGCACTAGCAAACCAGGGCGTTTTCTGGTTTGGGAACCGGAAGAGTTCCAGCCAAAACCGGTGGACCGCATGGTGAAACCGGGCTTTCCGCTGCGTGAAGTCAGTCTTTCTGACGCCAAAGGCACGCCCTTGAGCTGGTTCAGCATGGCGAACCTGAAAGACGCAAAAAAGATCATGAAAGAGGATTCAAAAAAAGCGGCCGGCTCAGTAAAAAAGGTCACTCAAAGTTTGCCCGCGGACGCAACTGAAGGCTCCGATAAAAACAGTGAAATCAATTCTTTCCGCCAATGGCTTCTAGATCAGGGCGCCATAAAGTTCAGCGATCAAGTCGGCGACTGTTTCGATGGAAAAGGCTGGTTCAAAGCCAAAGACTTTTATGCTTACCTGAAAAAACAAGGCTATAAGGTCACTGAGCTGGAGGACGACGCGGCGCTGACTAACTGGGGCAAGCACCTTCAGCAACTGGTGTTCAAGAAAAGTGTGCGCGGCAAAGTAAGACTCTTCGATGCCAGTCCCCAGGCGCAATTCGTCCGCTGCCTGACGCCGCCACAGCCAAGCATTCACGGTGAAGTGAAGCTCGAAGGCCCAAAAATGTCTGCCGCCGAGGGCTTCCAGATATCTGGCGAGATGGGCTTGAGCCTGGACCTGGCCCGTGGCGAAGTTCAGTTGTTGAAAGTCGACATGCCTGCCAAAGCCAGTGCTCAAGACATCACGCTTGATTACTTCCTGGACGGCAGCCCGCAAAAAATGAATTTCGGCCGCTTCTCCTTCCACTTTGGTGTGAAGGCATGGGGCTACGCCGGAGCATCGTTGCTGCTAGCCGGCAGCGTGGAGTTGAGCCCCATCCTCGGCAACGTCAAATACGGCGCCTCCCTCAGCCCGGTCAAACGCGCACAGCGTGAAGACGCATCAGCCAAAGAAGAACGTGCAGATCACGATGCGGCCAAGAAAGCCAAGGCCGACAGCGGCGACAACAGCCCTACTCCCGATCTTGAACACAAGTCCAAATCCGGCACCGTTGCCAGCACCAAAAGCACAGACCAAGTGCTGACCGGGCGTGCCGCCAATGTCCAGATCGAAAACGGAGCGAAAGCGACTTTCAATGTTTTCGGAGGCTTGCAAGCCGCCATCGAACTCACCGGCACACTGAACTGGGCACCACCTAAAGAACTGGTCGCCCTGCGCACCGCTCCAACAATGGGTATCGGCAGCGATAAAGATGCGAAAAAAGCCAATCCATGGTTGACGCTTGCCAAGCTGAGTGGGTCTGTGGGGGTTGCGCTGGGCGCAGGATTCCAGGGAACGGCGCAGGTGTCTCTGGATAAGGGGCGCTTTATTCTGAACTTGAAAGCGGCGGTAGTGCTGGGTCCTGGTGCTAACGGCAGCTTTAAATTCGAAGTTGGTTATGAGGCAGTAGTTGACCTAATCAACTTGTACCGCAAGGAGCTGCACAAAGCGAAAGGCAGAAAGGTAGAGTGGATGGAACCTGAAGCAGGAAAGTTCGCATCCGCGCTGAACGCATTAGGAGCAGCTGGACTTAGTGTGGAAATGTCCTATCTTATGGGTTGGAATTTAGTCATGGACTTATATGACGCAATGACCAGCGGAGGAAAAGGCGGCCCAATTGCTCATGCCATTGTTGAATACCAAAATCCAGAAGAGCTAAAAGCATGGGTTGTGGAAGCCACTCCGGCGGCACTCGGCCCCATTTTAATGACTCTTATCTCCACCCCAGCAGACTTCTCAATTAACGCCAATACAAAAGAAAGTGACACGCCGCCAACTTTCAGCAAGCAAACCTACCCAAAAGACAAAGCACATTTAACTCAGCAGGTAGCAATTGGGATAATTATTGACCACATAGTCACTAACGCAAAAGAAAAGGACGCACTGGAAGAGGCTCAAAAACAATTTGAACTAGCCTGCGCAAGCATGAATAAGTTTGGAATTGAACCAGTTGATATCGGTCAAAAATATTGTGAAAACCGTCATTTGCTCGATACTTTCATGAGTGATCCGGTACTCAGTTTTACCGACCCAAGGGGAAATAAATCAAGAGCCCGTTACAAGGAAAATTCAAAAATATTAGGTCAGCGCATTGATGGAGCTTGTAAAATTGTAATGGGTGAAAACAGTTACATACCGAGCACATCCGTAAAATACTTGCCCCCTGCGAGCATATAAAATTGAAAACAAAGTCAAACTTAATCCGCACACCTTTTTTTGCAATTTTTCTTTTAATGTGCGTAAACGCGAATGCGGAGCTTACTTCACAACAACAGGAGGCAAAGAAAAAAGGTATAGAGCTTTACAATCAATACAAGGCTATTTCTGCAATCGAACCACTCAAAATAGCGGCCGAAGGCGGTGATGATGAAGCACTTTATTATCTGGGTGAGGCATTAAGAAAAAACAACCGCTTCATGACTCCGGAAGCTAAAAAAGCATATGAAAGTTCCGCAAGAAAGGGGAATATCTACTCTATGATTCGCCTCGGGAGAATTGAAGACGACTTGTGTTCAACCATGAAAAACTGTCCACCGGGTGAAGAATCTCCTAGCAGTTGGGTAATCAAAGCTAAAAGCCTTGCAATTCAACGATCAACGCAGGGAGATAGCGAATCGATGTACCTGTTATATGAAATGACAGGGAACGATGACTGGTTGGAAAAATCAGCAGAGAACGGATTCGCATTTGCACAGTTCCGTCTGGCGACTAAATACCAAGAAGGAAGTGGTTCATTTTTACTACCCTCCAGGCGCAACCAAGCTATCGAACGATGGATGAAGGCCTCTGCGGAAAATGGTTACCCACCTGCGATGATGGGGTTAGCCGCGATCATGATCGAAAAAAAAGATTTAGCCTCGTTCAGAAGCTGGAACGAAAAAGCAGCTGAGTCGAGCTTCGTAGAAGGTGTATTTGGATATGCATCCTACATAGGCGAAGAGAACTCAAAATACGGCTTCGTCTTCGACCCGATAAAATCACATGCTTTACTGTCAAACCTGCTGGAACTTAATGGCGGAGGCAATGTAATACGAGACGTCAATGACACCTTGCCCGATATAGAAAAAAACATGTCAAAAGCGCAAATAGAAATAGCGAAAGACCTCGCAAAAACGTGGAAGGCCAACCACCCGCCTCTCTCGTTCTACCCTGACAAGCTAGGATATTAATTTTAGTGAGCGTATATTTTCGGATCTTAGCGATAGTTATTTCTGCGCTCACCGAAACGTGCGCAGTCGCAGCACAAGAAAACGGATTGACCAAGGGAATAACTTTATACAACCAGCTAAAAATAGACTCTGCTATAGCTGAACTAAAAAAAGAAGCACAGTCGGGAATCTCGGAATCACAATACTATTTAGGAGAGGCTCTTCGAAAGCGCAATCGCTACATGACTTCAGAAGCTAAAGAATGGTATGAGGCCGCTGCTGCGCAAGAAAATTTATATGCCATGATTCAGTTGGGGCGGAGCGGCAACGATCTTTGCAGAGTAATGAGTAATTGCCCTGATTCCGGTAAACCTCCTGTCGACTGGCTAAAAAATGCACGTTCACTTGCGGAACTTTTGGCAGAAAAAGGTGACCCGGAGGCCATGTACGTAATGTATGAAATTACATTGAATCGTGATTGGTTAGAAAAGTCTGCAAATTCCGGCAATCCTACCGCTCAATTTTGGATGGCAATCAGCACCAGACAGGGAGAAGGATTCTTTCTCCCATGGAAGCGAAAAGAATCGGTCGGAAACTGGTTTAAAGCATCTGCCGAAGGCGGAAATCCGCGAGCAATGATGGAGTATGCAGCCTATATACATGAAAGCGGCGGCGATCTTGAGGTCGCACGACACTGGATAAAAGTTGCCGCCGAAAAAGGATATGAAAGTGGAGTTACTAGCTATGGCGCTTATTTAGCTCATGCCCCTGAACGGTTCGGCTTTGAACTTGACTTAGTAAAGGGATATGCACTTACATCTCTTCTCAAAGAGCTTAATGAAGGCGGAAGCATGCAGTCATATGTGGAGGAAGTGCTGCCTGAAATAGCAGAGAAAATGACTCCCGATCAAATAAAGGAAGCAGAGAATTTTGCTGCTCAATGGAAGAATTCACATCCACCACTCTCTTTTTTTCCAGACAAATTAAGCCGCTGATTTTGATGAAAGCGTTAGCATTTCTCTTAGCAGCTTCACTTTTTACCATCTGTAAAGCCAGCCCATTGAAACAGCAAGAGCAAGTAGTCTCGCCGGGCGCAGTCCTATATAACCAACTAAAAATTGACGCAGCTTTTCCCGAACTAGAAAAAGAAGCAAAATCTGGAAATACAACCTCGCAATATTACTTGGGCGAGGCTATTCGAAAGCGCCACAGCTACATGACTCCAGAGGCACTTCACTGGTATGAGTCCGCAGCAGAAAATAACAATGTATATGCAATTATCCAACTGGGGCGATTCAAAAGTGAAACCTACCAGGAAATACGCAACTGCTCACGATCAAAAAAAACACAAGCAGAATGGTTTGAATTAGCTAATGAGCTAGTTTTGCCAAGAGCACAACAAGGTGATCCTGAATCCATGTATCTGATGTATGAGATCACTCTTAATCGTGAATGGCTAGAGAAATCCGCAAATGCAGGATATCCGACTGCACAATATTGGATGGCTGTAAGCGAACGCCAAGGTGAAGGTTTTTTCTTGATTCCTGGAAAACGCGAGGCCTCTATCAAAAAATGGCTACTACTTTCTTCTGAGGGCGGATACCCAAAAGCAATGATGGATTATCTACAAGTTTTATTCGAAGAAGGAGATGTCATAGGCATGCGCCACTGGCTTGAAACTGCAGCAGCGACTGGCGATCAAGCCGCCATAAGCAATTACGGCGCCTACATAGCGCATACACCAGACAAAATAGGCTACCCACTAGACTTGGTCAAAGGTTATGCGCTATTCACGCTTCTTAAAGAGCTTGAGGACAGTGGCGGAATAGGGAGATATGTTGAGAGAAAAAGTGAAGAAATACGCGAAAAAATGACCCCAAAACAAATTGAAGAGTCACTAAAAGTGGCAAAGGACTGGAAAGCCACTCACCCACCACTTTCTTTTTTTCCAGACAAGCTTGGCAATTAATTCAGATTATTTATAGACTTGGCGACATACTTATGGGTTGTAGGCTGCCTGCATTTCTGCCAACTTACAATCCTTATTTTTTTTGGCCTTCTTTCAGCAACCCATACAGCTCCGACCCGAGATCCTGAAGGAGCAAAATAAGATGTCACGCAGAATACTCATGACAACCAGAATAATTTTCACTTTATTACTACTGCTGCCACTTGGCTGCCAAGCAAATTCCCAGATAACGCCAAACCAAGACTCCGCAAAACAACGAGGCATAAATCTATACAATCAATACAAAGCCACTTCTGCAATTCCGTTTTTAACAACAGCAGCAGAAGCGGGCGACCACGAAGCTCAATATTATTTAGCAGAAGCTCTTCGTAAGAAAAATCATTATATGAACGAGGACGCCAAGAAATGGTATGAAGCGTCAGCAGGCCAGGATGATCTCTATGCCATGATCCAATTGGGCCGCATTGAGCATGACATGTGCGAAATCTCTAACGACTGCTCTCCTTCGCAGAAGCCGGCAATAGAGTGGTTAAATCAGGCAAAAAAAATAGCGAAAGAAAAAGCAGATACTGGCGACGCGGAAGCGATGTACATAATGTATGAGATTACGCTAGAGGATGCTTGGTTGGAAAAATCCGCATCTGCGGGAAATGCACTTGCACAGTACTGGATGGCGGTCTCCATCAAGCAAGGTGACGGCTTTTTTCTGCCCTGGAAGCGAAGCGAAGCAGTTGAAAAGTGGTTTAAGCTTTCGGCTGAAGGCGGGAACCCTAGATCAATGATGGAGTTGGCTGCTCTTCTTTTTGAGAAGGGAGATATTGAAGGCTTCCGACATTGGAATGAGCAAGCTGCAGTATCAGGTTACGCAGAGTCCATATATGGATACGGTTCATATTTAGCTCACGAGCCCGATACCTATGGCTTCCCGTATGATCCTGTAAAGGGATACTCGCTTATTTTTTCTCTAAGTAGCTTGGATGGCGGGGGCGGTATGCAGGAAAATGTTAAATACAAGCTTCCCCTCATTGCTTCCAAGTTGACTCCTTCGCAAATATTGGAAGCTAAAGAGCAATCAGAAAAATGGATATCCATGCACCCTCCCCTGTCCTTCTTCCCTGACAAACTAAGCCGTTAGCTTGTTTTATTCGAATTCAAGGGCACGAGAATCATACAAACGGGAGGAGTAGATGGCGTGAGGTTCGCCCAACGCGACCATACTCCCTTTCGCATTCAAGGCATCAAACCGGCGCCTTCCAATCCAGCATCTGCTGCTGCGCCACCTGCAGCAAATCATTGCCATCCTGCGCCAGCAGGTACAGCGCATGGGTAATGTGTGGAATGTCCTGAACATCGCCATGGCGGAAGCACATGCAGTGCAGGGTTTCGAGCAGGTCGCTGCAGGCGCGGATGCGCTGGACGGCGGACTCGAGGATGTCTTGGGGATTGGCTTGGGTGTCGATGACTATTGGTGCGCTGTCGGTGACGCCGCTGTTGAGCGGGTGATAGCGGTTTGGGAGCGGGTTTAGTATTGGCATTTTGATTACTCGATATTTTAGAAAGTAACCGCCAGTACCGTGACCAAACAGTGGGAGGCGGCCGCATGCAGGATTGGTCAACTGAGACAACACCAAAACTCAGCTCGCCCGAAGGCGCCCTGCACACAGCCGCCATAACAGCGCACTGCAAAGACATAGAAGTCCGCAGCGCAAATGATGGCACATCTGCAATGGTGTCGTGCTCAGGTGACCAAACCCGAATCGCTGATTTTGCAGCGACGCCAAACCATACCCGGCCCGCTCCCGCCGCCGAAAGCAGACAAAGCATCCATCCTTGTAGGAATCGGCCCCGCATCCCCGAGAAATCACCCCTCTGCCAGACAGCCGGCGTTCAGCCAGGTTAACCATCACTTAACGCCGCAGTCCAAGACTGTACTGAACCGCACACCTCAGCCCCTGGCTGACGCCGAGTGCGGCAGGTTCGGCCGTATGGTGCCGAACGCTCATTCCGTCGCACGGGAGTCCGATTCATGAACATTCGCACGCTATTGCTCACCTCCGCCCTCGCCTGCACCGCATTCGCCGGGGTGGCTCAGGCCAATGACACCACCGCCACAACCAAGCCTGTCCCCTATCAGTACGGCATGCCGTTGCATGTGAACAAAGTGATCTCCATGACCGAGCAACCCACTCGTCAGTGCAAAGTCGTTACTGCTGACATGAAGTACATCGACAATGCCGGGAAGCCTGAGGAAATCACCTACCGGAAAATGTCCGACGCCTGCAGTGACCAGAACTGACAGAAGGCTCTGATTTGCGGGGTTGCGGTAGGCGCTGGAGGGTTCGCGGGTTATGCTCGGGGCCCCTCCTCACTGCCGCAAGGACTCGCCATGCAGTTGTCGTTTCGTACGTTGTCGATCATCACTTCTTCGTTGTGTTTTGTACTGGCGCTGGTCTGGGGCTTTTTCCCGGAGGTGTTGCTGGCGATCTGGAGCATTGAGTATTCGTCCGCTGCCGGTTTTGTTGCGCGGCGCAGTGCGGTGCTGTTTGCGGCGTTGGGGGTGATGTTTTATCTGGTGCGCAGCGCTCCGCCATCACTGGGTCGCAATGCCCTGAGCAATGGATTTATCGTCGGTTGTTTTGGTTTGGCAGTACTGGGTTTTGGCGAATGGCTCAACGGCCACGCCGGCCCCGGGATTCTGCTCGCGGTGCTGGTCGAGTTCGCGCTGGGCCTTGGTTTTGTGCAGGCCCGGCGCGTGACGGTCGAACTGGGTGAAACGGTGAGTTAAAGCGCTCTGGAGCGAGGACTGTAATGCTGTGGCGTGGTTTGTTGCGCCAGATCCGAGCGCAGGCCGGCAATCAGCTCGTTGATTTCACGACAGCCATTGAGATGGCTGGCATCGATCCCGCTGACGTGCAAATCAACCTGGTCAGTCTGGTGGTCACCGAATACCTTGACGGTCATCGACAGGTCTGGCGACAGCGTGCACTGGCAGCGTTTAGGCAGAAAACTGCTTTCAATGATATTGCGTAGTTCCAAGGCAGACAGAAACATGATGAACCTCTCCTTATTGATGAAACTGCCAATCAACTCTTCACGTTGACCGCTTTTGCTGCCCCTGCACGGGTGTTTCCCCGCTGATTCCCTGGTGCGGCAAACGGTTGTACAGCGAAATGCCTCTTGGAGTGTAGGCGCCCGAACGCGGTGCGCTGCACCAAGTAGACGCATAAACCGTGCCTTTCATCGGGTCATTTTGACCCTCGATAAATCAAGCACTTGGCGCGGTGGCCAGTAGTTGGCCAGTTGCAAATTGCAAGAATGCCCCACTAGGACACTGCAATATGCACGTCGACGCCGGTTTGCATTCATCGACCATGACAGTGAGAATGCCGGTCACTCCACCCTACACCCGCCAGGAGGCTTTCATGGGTTCTTTAAGTGCTCACGCGACAATCGGTCTGCTCGTTGCCGGCCTGTCCACCTTCGCCCACGGGGCCAAACTTGAAGATGTTGCGCCTTACCCCAAGGCGGATAACGGCTTTACCCGTCAGGTCATCTACCTGCCCAAGCAAGAACAGGAAGAGAATTTCCAGGTTGAAGTCCTCGCCGGCAAAACCCTGGAAGTCGACTGCAATAGCCAACGTCTGGGCGGCGCCCTGGATGAGAAAAATCTCGAAGGCTGGGGTTACCCGTTCTACCGACTGGAAAAAGTCATCGGCCCGATGAGCACACTGATGGCGTGCCCGCCTGGCACTCAGAAAAAGCGCGCATTTGTGCCGGTCGTCGGTGATGGCTTCATGCTGCGTTACAACAGCAAGCTGCCGCTGGTGATCTACACCCCGAAAGACGTCGAAGTGCGCTATCGCGTCTGGTCGGCTTCGGACAAGGTTGGCACCGCCATCGCGGAATGACCTGAACCGGGAGCGCCAAACGTGATTACCTGCCATGTGCGATACGTGATCGATCCGTACCAACTCACCGAGTTCGAGGCCTACGCCAAAGCCTGGCTGGGCATCGTCGATCGCTTGGGCGGCACGCATCACGGCTACTTCCTGCCCTCCGAGGGCGCGAGCAACATCGCTTATTGCCTGTTCAGCTTTCCATCGCTGGCCGATTACGAAAGCTACCGGCACATCGCGCTGACCGATCCGGAAAGCACGGCGCTGGTGGAATCGCTGGTGCAGAAAAAATTCATCATCAGCTATGAGCGCAGTTTCCTGCGCCCTCTGCTGCCCTGAGCCGTGTCACGCCGGGACGCCGCATACGGCGGCGCGCTCGGCGACGTGGCGCAGGCTGTCGAAATTGATGTTGGCGCCGGAGTCGATCGCGACGAAGCTCTGCTCGCGAACACCGTTGCGCACCACGTACTGTTTGATCCCGGCCACCGCCAATGCGCCGGAAGGTTCGGTGATCGAGCGAGTATCGTCGTAGATGTTCTTGATCGCGGCGCAGAGCTCGTCATTGCTGACGGTGACCACCTCGTCCACGCAGAACCGACACACCTCGAAACCATACGCGCCGATCTGCGCCACGGCCACGCCATCGGCGAACGTCCCGACACTGGGCAACATCACACGCGCATCCGCTTGCAACGCTGCCTTCAAGCAGGCGGAGTGCTCCGATTCAACACCGATGATGCGCACCTCCGGCCGCAGGTATTTGACGTATGCCGCGATACCGGCGATCAGGCCGCCACCGCCCACCGGAACGAAGATCGCCTCCAGCGGCCCCTGATGCTGACGCAGGATTTCCATGGCCACCGTACCTTGCCCGGCGATCACGTCCGGGTCATCGAACGGTGAAACGAAAGTGCGCCCGGTTTGCTCGACCAGTTGCAGCGCATGGGCCAGGGCAAACGGAAAACTTTCGCCATGCAGGAGCGCCTCAGCGCCCCGACTTCGCACCCCAAGCACCTTCAGTTCGGGCGTGGTCAACGGCATGACGATGGTCGCCGCCATCCCCAGTTCCCGTGCCGCCAGGGCCACGCCCTGGGCATGATTACCCGCTGACGCGGTGATTACGCCGCGTGCTTTGTGCGCATCACTCAATTGCACCAGCTTGTTGTAGGCGCCACGGATCTTGAAGGAGAACGTCGGTTGCAGGTCTTCGCGCTTGAGCAGGATCCGGTTGCCCAGCGCCTCGGACAGCGCCGGCGCCGCTTGCAACGGCGTGCGCACAGCAATGTCGTAGACCGGCGCGGCAAGGATCTTTTTCACGTACTGCTCAAGCAGGACTTGTTGGTCGGGGCTGTATTTCATCGTCATCTCCGTGCGCTCTGTGTAGGAGCTGCCGAAGGCTGCGATCTCTTGATCTTGTTTTTGATTTGAGTAAAACAAAGTCAAAAGATCGCAGCCTTCGGCAGCTCCTACAGGGAGCCTTCGTTGTTAAAACCCCGGAGACAGAAAATGAAAACCCGCCTCTAGGGCGGGTTGGGTGCAGCAGTCGTGAGCTAGCCCGCCAAATGAGGAATGGCGGTAATAATGCTTGGCTGGCAGCGCAATACGGTGGAAGTCATGGGCCTGAAAATTAGCCCGGCGGCGGCCAGCGAGTCAATGGCTTATTTGGGGATGCCAAGGTAGGCTGGCGATTCTGCTCATCACCCCAAGGAAGGAATACATGATGCCTGTCGCCCTGCCCCTCACGGCGTTGATTGCGTTTACTGGCTACACCGTGTCGGTGATGCTCCAGGCCGAACAGTCGTTGATCGACTTCGGTATCAGCCTGATGTCGCGCCCGGACACGGCGCAGGTGGTGATTGATCTGTATCTGCTGGCGACGCTGGCCGGGGTGTGGATGGTCAAGGATGCACGGTCGCGAGGGATGTCGGTGTGGTCGGTGGTGCCGTATCTGTTGCTGACGGCAGTATTTGTGTCGATTGGGCCGCTGTTGTATCTGGTGGTGCGTGGGGTTCGGGAGCGCAAGAAAGTGGCAGCGGCAGCCCCTGCGAGCTGATCCCGAGCTTCGAGTGCTGCTGAGATCGCTTTCGCGAGCAAGCCCGCTCCCACTTTTTGAAATGCATTCTCCTGTGGGAGCGGGCTTGCTCGCGAAGGTGTCAGCTCAGGCACCGATCAATCACTGGGCCAACCGCCGCAGCCCAATCAACATTCCCCCCGCCCCGAGCAACATCACCATCAGAAACACCGGGTAGGAAATCCACCACGGCGTCCCCGCCGTCATCATGCTGAACTCCGACATCCCGCCAATACTGGCAATCAGGTTCAACGGCAGAAACACCACGTTGATCAACGTCAGCTTGCGCAGCAGATTGTTCATGCTGTTGTTCATCAGATTGCCGCGCGCATCGATCAGCCCGGAAAACACCGTTGAGTAGATCTCTGCCTGTTTGTAGCACTGGTTGTTCTCGATGATCAGGTCGTCGATCAACCCGATCGCCTCGCTGCCGAAGTGCTGTTTTTCCGCGTGATTGCGCAGCCGCGTCAGTACTGCGCCGTTGCTGTGCAGGGCATTGATGTAATAGATCAGGCTTTCGCTGAGGTTGAACATCTGCACCAGATGCTGGTTCTGCATCGAGGCGTTGAACTTCTGTTGAAGCTCACGGGCGACCAGTTTGATCACCTTCAGGTGGCCGAGATAATGGTGGATGTTGTTGAACAGCAAATCGAGCAACACATCCAGCGGCGCATTGAGCGGCTGGCGCGTGCCGATGCCGTGCAATGGCGTGTCGTCGGTGGCGATCACCAGCAACTGACCAGGTGAAAACAGCAGGCCGCAGGACGACACTTCAAACGCCAGGCTGCCACCGCCGGAATAGTTTTCCGGGCGCTTCCAGATCAGGAACAAGTGGTCGGGGTGAAACTCGATTCGCGAGACTTCGTCCGGATCCAGCGCCGAGGCCAGCGCGTGTTCGTCGACCTTGTAGTGAGTGTGGAGCAAGTCGCGCTCGGCAGCATCGGGATTGCTGAACAGCATCACCTCGGCATCCAGCCGTTCCACCCGCTGCAACGCGCCGTGACTCAATGCGAAACTGCTGATCATCGGCGCTTCACCAAGCCTGGCCGCGACGTTTGAGTTCCAGCCGTCGCACAAACTCCTCCAGCACCAGTGAATACAGATCGTCCTGCAAATAGGCGTCTTCGATGCCGGCATCGAGGTTCGGATTGTCGTTGACCTCGATCACCACCACTTTGTCGCCAGCCTGTTTCAGATCCACGCCGTAGAGGCCGTCGCCAATCAGGTTCGCGGTCTTGACCGCCAGTTCCACCACTGCCCGCGGCGCCTCGTGAACCGCCAGGGTGCGGCACTCGCCATTGATGTCCTGGCCCTTGGCCTTGTGGTTGTAGATTTGCCAGTGGCCCTTGGACATGAAGTATTGGCAGGCGAAGATCGGTTTGCGGTTGAGCACGCCGATGCGCCAGTCGTACTCGGTGTAGAAAAACTCCTGAGCCAACAGCAATACCGAGTGTTCGAACAATTCAGCAGTAGCCTCAAGCAGCGCCTGCTGGCTTTCGACCTTGATCACTCCGCGAGAAAAACAGCCGTCGGGGATCTTCAGCACCAGCGGAAAACCGAGGCGTTCGCCGACCCGTTCGAAATCTTCCGGTCGTTCCTTGTAGAGAATTTCCGTGGCAGGCATACCCAGTTGATGGCTGTTGAGCAGGTCAGTCAGATAGACCTTGTTGGTGCAACGCAGAATCGACGTCGGGTCATCCATGACCACCAATCCTTCGCTCTCGGCTTTTTTCGCGAAGCGATAGGTGTGGTTGTCGACGCTGGTAGTCTCGCGAATCAACAGGCCGTCGTACTCGGCGAGCCGCACGTAGTCCTTGCGTTCGATCAGCTCGACATCGATGGCCATACGCTTGCCGACCCGCACGAAATTCTCCAGTGCCTTGGCGTTTGACGGCGGCAAGGCTTCTTGTGGATCGTGCAGAATCGCCAAGTCATAACGCGCCACTTGCGGCGAGCGCGGCACTCGCCAGACTTTACGGCTAAAGCCGTCCAGCGCATTGGCGAACTGATCTTCCTGATCGTCGCGCAACTTGTGCAGGGCGCCGGACTTTATACCCTCGATGTGCCAGCCGTTAGTTCGGCGAAACTCAACTAGCAGAATCGGACACGGAAACACTTCAAACAATTGCCGGGCCAGATCCTGCAGCGGCTCGATATGCGTCTTGCCGAAGTAAAGTGTCAGGGTGAAACCTTCGGTATCGCTGTACAGATGATGGCTGAGGGCTTTTTCCAGGGTTTTATCGAGGTCGTCCAGCGCCAGGCCGTAAAGCGTTTTTTTCGTCAGTTCGCTGATGGTGCGGACCGATGGAATCACCTTGTGACCGCGGGCTTCTGCCAGCAGCGAGCAATAGTAACCGTGCCCCAGGTACTTGTAACTGCGGCACAGGTTAATCACCTGCACCCGTTTGCCAGGTTCGCTGTCACGGGTTTGCTCAAGGTATTCCTGAGCCGTGACGATGTCCTCGCTGGGAAAGTACGAGGCCCAGTCTTCCTTGCGTTCGACGATGATCAACACTTGACTGGAAGTTCTGATGACTGGATTTAAAAAAGTTGCCGTCGGCAAACTTTGCTCGGATACTTCGCGCCAATGACCCTGTACCGCTGACATAGAGATTGATCCGTTGGAGAACAAGACCATTTCTATTAAGCACGAAGTTTTTCGAAAGTCCCGTTTCGTTACGCAACTTTTACGGTGGTCATATGAGTGCTGTTTTTCGTTTGGCGGTAGTTGAAGATCTGCCAGCGTTGCTGGCCCTGGAAATGCAATGTTTCACCACCGACCGGCTCACCAGCCGCAGCTTTCAATGGATGATCACCCGCGCCCATGCGCAACTGCTGGTCGCCGAGCTTGACGGGCGACTGCTCGGCTATGCACTGGTGCTGTTTCATCGCGGCACATCACTGGCGCGCCTGTATTCCATCGCCATTGCCGGCGAAGCCCGTGGCACCGGTCTGGGCAAACAATTGCTGCAACGTATCGAGGCCTGTGCCGTTGAGCATGACTGCGCATACCTGCGCCTTGAAGTACGTATCGATAACCCCACCGCCATCGCGCTTTACGAGCGCAACGGCTATCGGCGTTTCGCGCTGATTCACGACTACTACGAGGACCATGCCGATGCACTGCGTCTGGAAAAGCGCATTGTTCAGCACCGTGACTCGCGCAGTATCAAGGTGCCCTACTACCCGCAAACCACCGAATTCACCTGTGGCCCGGCCTGTCTGCTGATGGCCATGGGCGCGCTGCAGCCTGCGCGCCTGCTGGAACGGCGTGAGGAATTGCAGATCTGGCGTGAAGCGACCACGGTGTTCATGACCTCCGGCCATGGTGGCTGCAGCCCCCAGGGTTTGGCACTGGCGGCCTGGCGGCGGGGTTTCCGGGTGCGTTTGCAGCTGAGTATGGCCGGGCCATTGTTTCTCGACGGCGTGCGCGATGAGCATAAAAAAGACGTCATGCGCCTGGTGCATGAGGAGTTCACCGCTCAAATGCAAGAGACCGACATCGAGCGGAAGATTGGCATCCATCTGGATTTACCGCGCCTGCTGGAGGCTGGCGGTCAGCCTCTGGTGCTGATCAGCAGTTATCGCCTGACCCGCTCCAAATCACCGCACTGGGTAGTGGTCACCGATTGCGATGAAGACTTTGTGTACCTGCACGATCCAGACGTCGATCACAGCCAGCATCGCCAGCCGATGGACTGCCAACATGTGCCGGTCAGCCATGGGGAGTTTGAAAAGATGAGCCGGTTTGGGCGGGGGAAATTGCGGGCGGCGGTGGTTTTGTATGACCGCCCTACGCCAACTATCGTTAGGCTCTAGAGGCTTTTTGGTGGCGAGGGCGCTTGCTCCCGCATGAATGCGTAGCGCTCACAAGATTTTGAGGCTGCTGCGCAACCCAGCGGGAGCAAGCTCCCTCGCCACAGGAGATCTGTGAAAATTTGAAGTGAGGTTACTTCAGGCCGATCTTGTAGAGCGAACCGTCCTGCTCATCCGTCAGCACATACAGATACCCATCCGGCCCCTGCCGCACATCACGAATTCTCTGTTTCAAATCGCCCAGCAAACGCTCCTCGTGCACGACCTTGTCGCCATCGAACTGCAGCCGGATCAGCTCCTGACTGACCAGCGCGCCGATGAACAGGTTCTGCTGCCACGGTTTGAAACGATCAGCGTCATAAAACGCCATCCCGGTGACGCCGGGAGACTTCTCCCACACATGGTGCGGGTCCACGGCGCCTTCGACACTTTTGCCCTTGGCTTCCGGGATCGGTTGCAGCGAATAGTTAATGCCGTGGGTCGCCAACGGCCAGCCATAGTTTTTCCCGCGTTCGATGATGTTCACCTCATCACCACCCCGGGGACCATGTTCGTTCTCCCAGATTGTGCCGTTCCACGGATTGAGCGCAGCGCCCTGCGGATTACGATGGCCATAAGACCAGATTTCCGGCCGCACGCCGGACTGGCCCACGAAAGGGTTGTCATCCGGCACCTTGCCATCGGGGAAGATCCGCACGACCTTGCCTTGCAGCTTGTCGAGATCCTGCGCGGTGGGCCGCTCGTTGTTTTCGCCAAGCGTGACAAACAGGTAGCCGTCGCGGTCGAACACCAGCCGTGAACCGAAGTGGTTACCGGTCGAAAGCTTCGGTTCCTGACGGAAGATCACTTTGAAATCACTCAGACTGCGCAAGTCGTCCGACAGACGACCGCGCCCCACCGCCGTCCCGGCCTTGTCCCCGGCACCACCGCCCTCGGCATAGGACAGGTAGACCAGCCGATCCTGTTTGAAGTCCGGCGACAGCACCACATCGAGCAATCCACCCTGGCCCTTGGCCCAGACTTTCGGTACGCCACTGATCGGTTCAGAGCGCTTGCCATCGGCACTGATCACCCGCAGGTTGCCTGGACGCTCGGTCACCAGCATGCCCTGCCGATCCGGCAGAAACGCCAGCGCCCAAGGGTGCTCAAGGCCTTGGGTAATCGTGGTGACTTCAAGGGTACCCTGCTCGCTTTTGAGCTCTTTGGGGACAGCGGCGAAAGCGGGAGCGCTGATCAACGCGCCGGCACACAGCGTGGCTAGAAAGGTTTTACGCAACATGCACGATTCCTTTTGTTCGTTCGAAAGGCTGACAGGCGCTCAGTCCTGCCGTTCAACGGTTGCTGTCTCCATCGCGTGAAGGTGGGTTGGGAATGAATTTTGGTGGTGTACTCGGCACCGAACGTTGTTGCTGACCATTGCCGATGCCGCCATTACCGACGGTTGGCGAACTGGGTACCGGCACCGTGTTCGGCCCGCGAATAATCGGCGCACTGGGCTGTGTGCCCTGCATGCTGTTGGGATTGGCGCGGCGGATCGGACTGTTGTAAGGGTTGTTGTCGGTACCGGTGGGACTCTGTGCCAGCAGCAGCGGCGCGGACGGCGGCCCGACTTCGGCATGCGCCAGCCCCGCCCCAAGGAACAGAACGATGATGCCTAACGGAATTCGGTTCATGGCGCGGCCTCTCGATGCGCAGGGGATAGAGCCTTCGAGTCCACGCTACGCCCTGGGTTCGGATTTGTTAACCCATGGGCCTTAAACAAGATGTAACACGACTTGACCGGCATTGCTGCGAGCCCATGCAAACGCTGGAAACTTTCGAGCCGGGACGCGGGTCACCTGATCATCACTCGGAGAACTCACCATGGCTCGGGCAATCTGGAAAGGCGCGATCAGCTTCGGACTGGTACACATCCCCGTCGCGCTGGTGTCGGCAACGTCCTCGCAAGGCGTCGACTTCGACTGGCTCGATAGCCGCAGCATGGACCCGGTCGGTTATAAACGGGTTAACAAAGTCACGGGCAAGGAAGTCACCAAAGAGAACATCGTTAAAGGTGTGGCTTATGAAAAGGGCCGCTACGTGGTGCTCAGCGAGGAAGAAATTCGTTCGGCGCACCCCGTGTCGACCCAGACCATCGATATCTTTTCATTCGTCGATGCCGAGCAGATTCCGCTACAAAACATCGACACGCCTTATTACCTGGCGCCGGACAAGCGCGGCGGCAAGGTCTATGCGCTGCTGCGTGAAACATTGAGCAAAACCAACAAGGTCGCCCTCGCCCGCGTCGTCCTGCACACTCGGCAATATCTGGCGGCACTGATGCCGCTGGAATCGGCGCTGGTGCTGGTCAAGCTGCGCTGGCCGCAGGAAGTGCGTGGCCTCGACGAATTGGAGCTGGGCAGTGAGGTGACCAAACCGCAACTGGCCAAAGGCGAACTGGACATGGCCAAACGTCTGGTGCAGGACATGAGCGGCGACTGGAGTCCGGAGGATTACAAGGACGAGTTTGAAGACAAGATCATGGCGTTGGTCGAGAAAAAGGCCCATGAAGGCAAGATCGAGGATGTCGAGACGGTGGGTGGCGAGGAAGAGCGCAAGTCTGCGGATGTGATCGACCTGACCGAGCTGCTTAAACGCAGTCTGGGCGGCAAGGCCACGGCCAAACCGAAGGCAAAAGCGAAGCCTGCCAGCAAGGCAGCCCCCGCGAGAAAGACCAAAAAGGCCTCGGGGGCGTAATCAGATCCGGCTCCTGTCAGGAAGCTGACAGGTTGGTTTTGAGAGACTCATCGCCAGCAGGCTGGCGATGCTGTCAGATCAGAATGAACACCGCCAGCAAACCGCCGAAGATCGCCCACTTTTCCATGTAGTAACGCGTGCGATTGCGCTTTTTCAGCTCTTTGCCACGCAGTCGGACTTTGTAAATTTTGGTAAACAGTCGGTTGATCCCACCGACACGATCGCCTGCATCGTTTGGCGCACCTGCCGCCGACATCACGGTGCGGCTGAACCAGGCATTGAACGCCGCTGCCCAGCGATACTTCATCGGCCGCTCGATGTCGCAGAACAGAATGATGCGGTTTTTGTCGGTGGTGTTTTCGGCGTAGTGAATATAGGTCTCATCGAACATCACCGCCTCACCGTCGCGCCAGTGATAGCTCTCACCGTCGACATTGATATAGCAACCCGCGTCGTTCGGCGTGTCGAGACCCAGGTGGTAGCGATACGAACCGGCGTAAGGATCACGGTGACGGACCAGTTTCGAACCCGGCGGCAGCTCGGCGAACATCGCTGCCTTGATCGAACCGATGCTCTGCACCAGCTCGGTTGTACGTGGGCACAGCTTCATGGCCGACGGATGGCTCTCGCCATACCACTTGAGGTAGAAACGCTTCCAGCCACTTTTGAAGAACGAGTTGAAACCGACGTCATCGTACTGATTCGAGCGTTTGATCTCACCGGCGCGCAGCAGATTCTGCCCTTCCTGGCGAATTTCTTCCCAGTGCGCCTGCAAAGGGCTCAGATCAGGAAATTCGGAAGGATCGAGATACGGCTTGTTCGGCTTCTTCGAAAACAGGTACAGGAAGCAGTTGATCGGCGCCAGGAACGTCGAGTGATCGCTCAACTGACGGCCCAGTTTGTGACGCACGCGCCCACGAAGGTGAACGTATGCAATCGAAATGACATAAATAGCAGCAATGATGAGTTTCACGGAAATCGTCACACGTCAAAAGTGAACAAACTGCGCGCCTGCCGGCCGGTGGCCCAGGGTCTGATGCAGTGGCATGAATACAAATACTATCCCGGTGGCACTTCCTTGAGCCCTTGCCGTTAGCGGCTATTGGGTAACTGGCTGGCATTTTAGCCATACTTTGTAACCAATGGTGAACCTGATCTGTGAAAAACTGTCCGCTGAATCTGCCAAACGGCAGACGCGGCGTCATCGCCCTATCGTTTAAAGAGCCAGACCAGTACAATCGCCGCCAAACTTTACGCGCCCCCTTGGTTGATGACGGGAATGTCCCGCCTCAGCGCACTTTGACTCGGGCCAAGCGCTCCAGCCGCACCCTCGCTACTCAGAATGCTTCGCAGGAAAAACCTTTGATTTCTACAGCTAACATCACGATGCAGTATTGATCGGGTTTTCTGAGGGTTAAACCCAGCATTTACAGGGGGTTGCGCCCGCACCAACCCCCATCAATTCGCACCATTGGCCCAAAAATTGGCCCAAGTCTACGGCGTTCTGCCGACCGAACACCAATCCCAAATCCTACAGCTCGTCGCCTCACCCTCGCCCACCTGCAGAGCCTCGATTACTGTATATGCAACCAGCAATAAGCAGGCGTACCCGTGGACTCCCTCTATATAGAAGACACCGACGATTGACTCGGCAACCCGACCCCGCTCGAAACCTGCCGGCATCAGCTCCGGATGTATGAGAATGAATTCGAAGCGCTTACCCTCAAGCTCGAGCGTGCGCTGGAAAATGTTCAGGGTTTGGTGCGTGACAATGATGCGCTCACGCTCGAGAGGAGTTCTCTCAGGGTCGAGTTGATCGCAGCCAAGGCTGAAGCCGCGGAAGCGAACAGTCGCGCCAGCAACATCGAAATTCTCAGCAACTGGGAGCTGATGGCGAAGAACAGGCACATCAGCGAACTGAACGCGAATATCTTGGCCTTGCAGGGCAAGAGCGTATTTCAAAAATCACCTGACCCAACACCACTGGACTGAGCGACCTCTATTCGAGATGCATTGGAGTCAACGTTCGGATATAAGCCTGGCACGCCTGCAGCGCGATCAGCCCCCGGTCGCCTTCGTCGGTGATGGCGATAATTCGTTGAGCATGCGCCGGGTCTAGTCGGGCTCGTACGGCTGCATGATCTACGCCGCCCACTCATAAGTTGTAAAAAAAAGACAGCCGATCTGTAATACCTATATGATATGGCCCGGTTTTGGTGGCTGGACGCCACCGTGAAGGAGATTGAGAAACATGGCTGGCCCCACATTCACCTGGATTGTCAATATCAGCGTCACTTTGGTCGCTGCATGGACTTTCTATGAGTTGTTTAGCTTGATTCGGCAACTGACTTGGAATTGGATTGATGATAGTAATCATCCGATAAAGGGGAGCGCACTGCTGGAGCGCTTAAAAAAGAAGGCGGGGGTGGAAAGTGACGATGTACTTGAGCCTTCTCTTATTGTAGCTGTGTGCCTGATGCTCTGGCCTGTAGGGCTAGGTATTGCACTCGTCGTTGTATACTTCCATCGTCGCCGCAATGCGCGCCGGCTGCAGAAGCTCGACATGGCCAACCCGACAGCGCATTGATTTTCGATGTGCCCACGAATGCTTCAAGCAACTTACTGATGATCAACGAACAGCTTCAAGTGCTGTGGCTCATGCCCATCAACGAAGCAGGTTTCGCACATAGTGTTGGCATGCCTGCAGCGCGATCAGCCCCCGGTCGCCGGTGTCGGTGATGGCGATAACTCGTTGAGCATGCGCTGGGTCAAGTCTGGCTCGTACGGTTGCATGATCCACGCCGCCGGCACCGGCGGTGGCTGGCACCCCACAGCCTTTGGCAGCATCGGTTGTGTCGAGTAGGACTGACAGCCGCAGATCAGAAGTGGCAAGGCGATCGCGCAAGCGATCTTGGTCACGTTGGGCATCGGTCATTTTCCTGAAGTGGGTTTGCTCGCTGGCCGCCAGCCGCTGCTCGAGCGCCAGACGTTTGTCCTGCTCGGCCTGCTGCGCGGTAGCAGCGGCTTGGGTCAGTTGATTGAGGGTTTCGGCGTGCTGTTGGGCCTGCTCGGCCAGTTGCTTGCCGTAGCGCCAGCCCTGAAACTGCCAGGCGCTGGCGGCGCCGATCAGCACCAGCGCAACCGCACCCACCGTTTTCCACGGCACGGCAATCACGCCATCACCTTCAGCGCCTTGGCGTACAGCGCAGCACGATCCTCGGCGCCGTTTGGCACCCGCCCTCGCCGGCCGGTGTTGATGATGCTGCCGATATTCGCGTTGTCGCCGGCATCGGCCAGATCATTCAGGCCGTTCTTTTTCCAGAACCACGCCGCCGACATCGCGGCATGCTGTGGCAGCTCCAGCAGCTCGGGATGATTGACCAGGTCAAGGCCCAGCGCTTCGCCGCACGCGACATAGTTCGCTCGGCCGGTCACCTGGATCAGCCCGCGCCCTCGGTACTTGAGGCCGTCACCGGCCACGGTATTACCCAGATCCTTGCGGCCTTCGTAACCGCACTGAGCGGCGGTCGGCCCCCAGATCTCACGCACGTACAGCAGCTGTCCGGATTCGTGGCCGATTTGCGCGATGAACGCGGCAACGCGCTTGGTGCCGACAATCTGGTAGCGCTGCATCGCCGTATTGAGGGCAGGTGCAAAAACGCCGGCTTTGGCGCCGGCGTTCGGGAGGATCTGCAGCAATTGCTGTGCAGTGATTGGCATGCTTGTCTCCAGCCCCTGACTTTGAGCAGTGGCTTTTGTGGTGGTCGGAACATAACTTCAAATGTAGAATCGTCTCTTTTTTTGAAGTCGACAGTCGATGCTTAACTCAATTCAAACTCTTAGAGCGTTGGCTGCATGGTTGGTTGTTGGCCACCATTACATACAGGTGGCACACAACTTTCCGCTTAACGATCCAGTATCCGCCTCACTGCATAAGTACGGCGCTATCGGCGTTGATTTGTTTTTTATTATTAGTGGCTTCGTCATCTATATCTCAACAGCTGGAAAAACCATTACACCTTCAATGTTTGCAATCCATAGATTAGCGCGAATTGCGCCTGCTTATTGGCTCTTCACACTAATTACGGCCGCAACCTTGATATTTTTACCGGGCGCGATTCCTCTGACGCAATTTGAACCTGTGTTCATGCTCAAAAGTCTATTATTCATCCCTGCACAGAATCCTTCAGGCATTGGGATGTATCCACTGGTAACAGTAGGCTGGACGCTCAACTATGAAATGGCATTCTACGCGATTTTCCTGATCAGTTTATTCTTGCCAAGAACATACAGAATCCCCGCAATCACGCTCAGTATTGCACTGCTCTGCAAGGCCCTACCCTCCATCGGCGGGGACCTTGCGTTCTATAAAAACCCAATCGTTTTTGAGTTCTTATTCGGCATCTTTATTGCGTACGCCTATCAGAAAGGGCTCGTACAGCGCATTAACTTACTCGCGGCAGCATTTATGGCTTCTGCGGCACTAGCGGCTATCGTATATTTTGGTCAAGTCACTCACACCCCATTAAAATCAGGACTTCCCTGTGCCATTGTTTTACTTTCCGCCTTATCACAAGAGCGCTTTTTCACACGGACTGCTGCAATCAACAAACTGGGCGACTGGTCATACTCTACATACCTCTGCCACGTATTGGTTATTTGCTACATGATAAAGCTACAACAACTGCTAACCCTCAACACGACAGCAACTTTCGCCATGATAGTAGTCATTACTATTGTTGTGTCCTGGTTCAGCTTCCACTTAATTGAAAGACCAATTTCCAATCTTGCAAAGACAGGCATGAAAAAACTGGCATTCGAAAAAACTTATTGATTGGCCCTTTCATACGGACCTTCATTTCAATCAACGCGGAATGGAACGGCGACGACGAACAGCCCCGCAGGTCCTAGATAAAACCGGAGGCCAGCAGGAATACTCACAGCACCGCTACTTAAAGACCGTGAAGATTCCTATCTCCAGGCAAAAAAATGGTTCATCACGGATTACCGGGAAAGACGCTCTTGATCTTCATGAAAAAGAATTCGCTATCCC